>DASXKM010000261.1:0-1980 GCA_036496825.1 Puia sp.
GTCCTTTAAACTGTATTCATATGTTTTGTTGAGCAAAAAGCCGAAACTTCCCTCACTTTGATGTTCGCAAAGGAATATGACCGATCTTTTAAAATTGGGATCTTTTAGAAACGGGTCAGCGATCAGCAAGATACCAGCCGCGGGACTGTCCATATTGTAATTTAACGAATCTGAAGATAATTGTTTAATAAATTTGACCGTTGTTTAGGTCAGGTTATGTTTCCCATTCAGTTTTAAAAAGCACCATTTGAAGAAAAATTTTACTATTATTTTTATCCTGATCAGTCTCTCCCTTGTCGGTATAATTTATATCCAGTGGAACTGGATTACCACCATGGTGGAAAACAAAGAGGAAGAACTGCATCATAAATTAGTTGATGTCACTACCGATGTGGCACGCGTTCTGATCGATTACAAAAAGACGGCTCTTTCGGGAAGTCAGTTGCTTCGCTCGCCTCAGGGTTTTGGATTTCGACCTTCCGAGCAGTTTATGCAGGAACTTATGCGGCCCCCTCTTATATCGCAACGGCTGAGTTTTCAGGAAATGTCGGAGTTGCTTCGCAATGCCTTTAATTATCGGGGGTTAAAAGATACAAAATTTGAATTTTGTATCTTTTCAGGAAGTATCAACTCCTCAATTTTTTCGAATACAAATGAATTAAAATCAGGTAATTATTATCCTGCATTAAGAGATACCATTCATAATCTGCAAATGATTTATCCTCTCGTGGAAAATACGATGGAACTGAGCGGACCGGAACCACTGGAAACCATCAGTATCGTAATACCGGATTATAAATCTGTTGTTATGAAACAAATGAGGTGGATGATTTTTGGCGTCATATTCTTTACATTGGTCATTATCAGCGCATTTTATGTGACAGTAAGAACGCTGCTGATGCAAAAAAAGCTCAGTGAGATCAAAAACGATTTTATAAATAATATGACGCATGAATTTAAGACACCGCTGGCTACGATTTCTCTGGCCGTCGATGCCATGCGCAATGAAAAAGTTGTTGATGATCGCGAAAAATCAGCCTACTTCAGCGGTATTATCAAGGAGGAAAATAAACGCATGAATAAACAGGTAGAAACCATTCTTCAGGCAGCTCTTATTGATCGGCAGGAGTTGCAGTTGAAGCTCCAGCCTCTGCATGTAAATGAAGTGATCAGACGGGTCATGGATAATTTCAAATTGCAACTGGAAGAAATACATGCAAATGTGCATTTGCAGCTGGAAGACGGATATGATATGGCGCAGGCTGATGAAGTGCATTTTACAAACCTGATCTCAAACCTGATTGATAATGCAATCAAGTATTCCAGGGAAAAACTGATGATTCGCATTGTAACCCATCAAGGTGGTAAAAACTTTGTCGTCAGAATTGAAGACAACGGAATCGGCATGACCAAGGAGACCCAGCGAAGAATATTTGAAAAATTTTATCGTGCCCATACGGGTAATGTGCATAATGTCAAAGGCTTTGGTTTGGGTTTAAGTTATGTGAAATCTGTCGTAGATGCACATAACGGAAGAATCAAGGTAGAGAGCACGATCGGAAAAGGCACAATATTTACATTGGAAATTCCACTGATCCGACAGGGGAAAGGCATACCTCAAAGTGCCTGGTTCCAGTATTTGTGTACAACGCAGCCACAAAAATATATTCAGGTTTTTGCATACGGTAAAAAGAGACACCCATCGCCATAGCTTAGAAAGCGATAGCCATGATCCAACGCAAACGTATATACGCTTTTCCACGACGGGCCAATAAACGCTGCTACCAGCAATAATAAAGTGGAATGCGGTTGATGAAAATTGGTTATCAGTCCCTGTACAATTTTAAATGTGTAACCGGGCACAATAAACAACTGTGTTTTAGTGATGAGCTTTTTTTCCGGTTCTCGATTTATCCAATCCAGTAAATAATGTAATGCATCGGACGGGGTAATATCATCCGTCTGCCGGTAAGAATATTC
>DASXKM010000262.1:0-1518 GCA_036496825.1 Puia sp.
TTTTCAGTGTGATCCGGTCAATAATGGTGGCAATGGAATCGTCGATGATGCTCTGAAGCGCTCTCTTTTCCCTGACATTTTCAGGGGGAAGAGAAGACGACAATAACAATTCAGTGATCAGATCATTTATTCGTTTTGAATTCCGTGCGATGATATCCATATAAACAACACCGGTATCATCCAGCTTTTCCTGTGCCAGTTGCTCTACGGATAAATTGATATTGTTCAGGGGGTTTCTGACTTCATGTGCCAGGGCCCTCACCAGTCTGTTTGCGGCTCCAAGTTTCTCAGCCTGCAGGGTCGCTTTTTCAGCGCGTTTAAGATTGGTAATATCATGGATGATTCCCTGTACATACAGATTATCATCTGCATCAATTTCCATCGAAAGGGAAAGAATGGATTGCAGAACATCATTATCCCGGTTAACCAGCTCCACTTCGATATCCTCCACATTACCTTCCGATTTCAGCAATTTTGCAATCTCCGACGCCTGGCCCGGTTTGCTAAAAAAATGCAAGAGGGTCTTGCTCATTAATTCCTCGCGGGGATATCCAAACATACTCACCGTAATGTCGTTAAGATCTTTAAAAACAAGGAATTCATCGGTGAGGAATACCGCATCCTTTGACCTTTCAAAAATGCTTCTGAACTTTCTTTCATTGGAACGAAGAATTTTCAGCGAAGTCGCTCTTTCCAGCGAGTAACGAATACATCTTTCAATTTTTTCAGTATTCAATTCCAGTTTTACCAGATAGTCATAGGCTCCCGCCTGCATAGCTTCGAGATCTATTTTCTGGTTACCCATACCCGTCAGCAATATCAGGGGTTGTTCGCAGTTTTGACCAATTGCTTCCTGCATCAGTTCAAGCCCGGTCTTGGCACCCAGATAATAATCTATAAAATATATATCGTATTTCGCAGTCAGAATAGCCTCCAGTGCATCACTGTAACGGTAACACCAGTCGATCACAAATTCCTTACCCCTTATTTTTTTTATATACTGGCTGGTGAGAAAAAAATCTTCCTCATCATCGTCTACGATAAGAATTTTTATAGGCAGATTTTCGGAAGTCATGGACGTGCGCTGGTTATGGGTTTTTGTTTCAGGTGGGTACATCGATTAATGATTTTTCATTTCCTCATACAGAGTCATTTTATTATCTAACGTTTTCCGGTCTATTTTTAAAAGTTGTGCTGCCTTGCTCTTTTTATAGTTAGACTCCTTTAATGCCTGCAATATCATTTCGTATTCAGCATCAATGCTGGCTTCTTTTAATGAACTTTCACTCAGATTTACTTTACCGTTAACGCCTGACTTTGACTCGGCGCCTGGTTGGGTACCCGTCACCGGCGTGCCGGTGGCAGGAGGTTCCGCAAACTGAAGTTTATCGTAATTTGAAATTTCAAATGGAAGAGATCGGGATTCAATAAAATCACCTTCCGTAAGCAGGGTTGCCCGTTTGACAACATTTTTTAATTCGCGCAAATTGCCAAACCATACATATTTCCTGAAAATTT
>DASXKM010000263.1:0-12083 GCA_036496825.1 Puia sp.
GGAAATTTCTTTTCTCTTTCTAAGTGTAAATATAAAAAGCCTGCAGGGGAAAAATGATTGAGTCAGCTATCAACATTCCGGCAAACTTAAGGGAACCTGTATTGCCAGACCGCCGTCTGAGGTTTCTTTGTATTTACTATTCATGTCCAGGGCTGTGTCCCACATTGTTCGGATGACCGCATCCAGTGACACCTTTGCAAAATCCGGCATACTCTGTAAAGCAAGCTGGGATGCTGTAATTGCTTTGATCGCACCCATCGTGTTTCTTTCTATGCAAGGCACCTGAACCAATCCACCAATGGGATCGCAGGTAAGGCCGAGGTGATGCTCCATGGCTATCTCTGCCGCCATCAGGGCCTGTCGCTGGGTTCCTCCCATACTTTCCGTTAATGCAGCAGCTGCCATGGCAGATGAAACGCCTATTTCAGCCTGACAACCGCCCATAGCTGCCGAAAGAGTGGATCCCTTTTTAAATATACTTCCGATCTCCGCTGCCGTCAGAAGAAATGAAATTATTTTTTCTTCGCTGATGGTATCTGTAAAGCAAATAAAATATTGTAAAACGGCCGGGATTACGCCCGCAGCTCCGTTGGTAGGAGCAGTAACCACTTTGCCGAACGATGCATTTTCTTCGTTTACGGCAAGAGCAAAGCAACTTACCCAATCAAGAATATACTGGAAATCCCTGCCACCCGATTTTATAGCTTCGACCCATCCCTGATAATCTGTATATGATCTTCCTTTCAGAAGTTTTTTATTTAGCGCAGCCGCGCGTCTGTTTACCTGAAGTCCGCCAGGCAAAACTCCTTCCGAGTGTGATCCTTTATACATACAATCTCTCATGACCCGCCAGATATTCGATAATTGCTTTTTTATTTCCGATTCTTCGCGCCAAACCTGTTCATTTTCCATGACCACGTCATGGATCGTTAATCCCGTTTTCATACACCAGTGCAACAGATTTCCGGCTGTATCAATGGGGAACGGCAACTGTACCGTTTTCTTTTCTGTCGATGATACTTTTTCCTGTTCTATAAAACCCCCGCCAATTGAATAATAAGTCTCCGCCATGGGTGCGAGTGAATGGAAATCGGCGAGAAAGCTAAGTGCATTGGGATGATAGGGCAGTGATTCATTTACCAGGAATTCAATATCCTCATCAGGATCAAAAGCAACTGGAAGACCCGGGGCAAGTGACTTTTCCTTTTGAATTCTTGCTATAACAGAGGGAATGACCGAGGTATCAATGACCACCGGGTCATAGCCGGACAGACCCAGTAAAATGGCTATATCAGTCCCGTGCCCCCTGCCGGTCTTTGCGAGA
Organism: Puia sp.; assembly: GCA_036496825.1. Taxonomy (GTDB): domain Bacteria; phylum Bacteroidota; class Bacteroidia; order Chitinophagales; family Chitinophagaceae; genus Puia. The sequence goes on from DASXKM010000263.1 coordinate 1,325, forward strand.
GAACCATACAATAATACTTTCAAATGTCTTAGTTCTTTCAGTATTCCCTTCTTTTCCAACGACTTTACAAAAGCCTGTCCTGCCCGCCAGGGACCTAACGTGTGAGAACTGGACGGACCAACTCCAATTTTGAAGATATCAAAGACCGAAATAGGTTCGTACGGCAAGAAGGATGTTTCGTGTAAATTACAATAAAAAACCCTGAACTTTTGTCCAGGGTAGGTTTAGCAGGTAGTGTGGTTACGGCACTTGAAATAAAAAACGTTAGCCTTGTACATTAGACAGCGTCATGATCCGAAGTGCTGCATAGTTTATTTTTTTTCGGATTTTTCAAGTCTTTCTTTTTTTGCCAGCAGTTCTATATAACGTTGTTCATTTTGTTCCCACTTGAATTTTCTTGAAAAAATCGCCACGAAAACCACAATAAGCATTAACGCCAGCAATAAAACACCCGGATTAAAGTCCGGTGTATCACGCATCATGGTTGCTCTTTTGTACCAGCCGGAAAAGAAATTCAGCGTAATTGGAACCACAAAAAGCAGGGCCAGAGGGATTCCGAGAAGAAATTGGCGGAATGTCCGCTTCTGTTTTAAGCGATTGGCGGCCCAATAAGCAATAAAAGCCTCTTCCTGGTCAGTAAGCATGGCGTACCGGTTTATCGGAGCTTGAATCAAAATATTGATCAAAATTGGAGGTTTCGACAGGTATATGGTTAGTTTTCAATATTTTATTTTAATTTTCATAAAATTATTTAGCCGGATTCGCGTTGGTTAATTACTTTTAAAAAGTAAATCCAGGACTTTTGAAGATACCACAGTTGCTCGTACAGTATTTATATACTAACCGGAAGATGTCTCTTCCGGGTCTGGGTATTTTTACCCTTGACAAATCCATCGTCCTTCCCGACGAGAATGATCGCAATTTGCACTCCACGCCGAATGCTGTTCAATTTCAGAACGCAAATATAGTGGCGGCGGAAAAGGAACTCATCAGCTTTATTTGTGAACAGACAGGAAAGATCAAACCGCTTGCCATTTCTGACCTGGATTCTTATCTGAATCTTGGTATGGAAATGCTGAATATCGGCAAACCGTTCTATCTTGAAGGCATAGGAACTATTACGAAAAACAAAACGGGCAAATTTGATTTTAGCCCGGGAGAGTATACACTGATAAAAGAGACGGGTACCCCGGCGGATCACGATAAGAAAAAAATATATGCAAAAGATAAAAAGCAACTCACCGAAAGTTTACCGGTACAGAACAGAACCGGACTGAAAGTGCTTGCTTTGATATCCGCCCTCATCATAGTGGGTTTAGGGGGATGGATGATGTTTAAAAGAAACAGTCTGCCTGTTTCTGAAAGTAGTCCCGATACCAGTTCGGTTGTTCAACAACCCGTGTCTGTTGCAACGGATTCACTCAAAAAAGATAGCATCCTAAAGGACTCAGCAAAAATATTACCGATAGACACACCGCATCCGGTTGCTAACGTTCGTCCTGGAACTCCCTATAAATTTATCATTCTGGCTACCAATGACAAACCACGTGCCATGAAACGCTACAGCCAGCTGATTGGATTTGATCTGAAAGCGCATTATTATCATGTGGATTCCACTTACAAAGTTTTTTTTCAATTTCCTGCCCTGGCAAAAGATACTACCCATATCAAAGATTCTCTTCGTAAGGAATACGCCGCGGATGTAACGATAGAGAAAGAATAAGAGTCTTTGTAAAATGGCCTTCCCTTCTCCGGATTTTTGCTAACTTGAATTCAATTAAAAGCATTGAGTATGTATGTTATTGATTTGTCATTGGTGAAAAAATATTTTACCCTCTGCCTGTCTTTGATTATGATTTCATTTGTCGCATCGGCCCAATCCACGGAAGATAGTCTGGCCAGGGCAAAAAGAAATAAAGAAAGTCACGACCTGGCAAAGATTACAGAAATTTACAGCCCCTTTCCTCCAATCGTTACGCCCGGAAAAACAGATGCGGAACCGCCTTCAGATGCGGTGATTTTATTTGACGGTAAGAATCTGGATCTCTGGCGCGCGGAGGGTCCTGATTCAACGAAGGCAGCGGGTTGGAAAGTACATGACAATATCGTGACTGTTGATAAAAAAGCGAAAGGCATAATGACGCGCCAACGTTTTCAGGATTATCAAATGCACCTGGAATTCCGCATACCGGAAAATATTACTGGTTCTGACCAGGCCCGCGGAAACAGTGGAATATTTCTTGCCTGTATTTCGGATAGCGGTTCAGATGTAGGATATGAATTGCAGATCCTTGATAATTATAATAATAAGACTTATGTAAATGGCCAGGTGGGCAGTATATACAAGCAAGGCGTTCCGTTGGTTAATCCTTCACGCAAACCGGGAGAATGGCAGAACTATGAAATAGTCTGGAAAGCTCCAAGGTTTAAAGCAGACGGAACTCTTAACTCACCTGGAGAGGTGACCGTCTTTTTAAATGGTGTGATGGTACAAAATGACTACCATTTAATCGGAGGCACAGAGTATATCGGCTTTCCGCATTATACCAAACACGGGCCTGCGCCCATCAAAATACAGGCACACGGCGATCCGAGTGAACCGATCAGTTTTCGGAATATTTGGCTACGACCAATATAATCGACAATGGATAATTGATAATTGTTAATTATCTGGTTATGTAAATCGCCCCATCCTTCAGCAGTTTTAAAGGCACCATGTCTTTATGCATTAGAATGGTGTCGAGTGCCGGCATTTGCAGATTCTCTTCATTCTGAAACCAGACCAGATATTCATGGCGGTGGTTATCATAACCATTATAATAAGCTTCTACTTTTTGTGGGAAATCAAGAAACGGAAGTTGGAATGCAGGACGGCCGGTCACAAAATAAAAGGCATCGCCGGCATTCGAATAGACCGGAAATGAAGAATTCAGCGCACGCTGATCGTTTTTGAGAAACTGAACAATTTCAGTCTGAACGAAAGGATCTTCCTGGTAGCCCGGAACACCTGCATCCTTGACCCCGTCATAGAATTCCCAATCTGCGGCAAGTTGCTTATTCAGGAACCAGGCGGTCATCAATAAAACCGGAATTCCAAAAGCCCAATTTGACCGATAGGATTTTTCGGAAATAAAAGAAGTAATCCAGCTGCCCAGGCTCCATAAGAGGAAAAGGTAAACAGGTGATAACAGACGGCTGGTAAATGGTTCATAACGGGTAATACTATACGAAAAAATCATAAACGCCGAATAGATCAGTCCGCTGACAGCAATAATGTATTCCAAACTGTTTGCGGTTCCTTTTTGTCGTCTGTAGAATATTACAAATGTAAAAATCAGCAAAATGAGGATCGTCAGAAATACTGCCAATCCGGAACTTCGGTTGAGCAGTAACCAGTCGCACAACACATCCCCGAAATACTCCATAATTTTCAGAACCCCGACTTCACTTTTAGGCCGGATACCGGTGGCAAGCCCGGTTAACAGGTAATTGCGGATAATATTGATCAGCAGGAGAGGAACGGAAAGTATTCCAAATATCAAACAATCCATAACTCTTTTGATCAGGGAATTTTCTTTATTGAAAATAAGAACGGTTCCTCCGGTTAGCATCAGAAATACACCAGCGTACCGGGTTAAACAGGTAATGGCACAGATCCCTGCGGAAATCCAGAGCCAGCGTTTTGTTTTTAACTTCAGATACCTGTTCAGACTCAGTATAAAGATGAGAATCAGGATGAGAAAAACCGTCTCAGACCAAAGCATCGAATAAACTTCCTGAAGCGCCGGACTGAGTAGCATGCAACAAAGTAAGATGCGTTTGTTCCAGCCGCTTTTTTTTTCAAATCCATTTATAATACTGCCTGAAACATATAGTAATATCCCAAATAATATCCCGTTCAACCAGGGACCAAACTGCAGCGGGTCCAGACCTGATAAAAATGAAATGATTGTTAAAAAAAACGGATAGGCAAATGGGAAATCCACTACCGGAAGATTATCGAATGAATTAAAGCCCATTCCATGTACCATGTGCCGGGTAGCGGCGATATAGGTTACGGAATCAGGCGAAACTCCTATGCCACTGTGCCTTGAAAAAATCTGAATCAGGAAAAACCCGAACATAGCGGCCAGCAATGAGTCCAGGTTTTTAGAAAGGGAAAATAAATTCGTCTTTACTTTCATGCGTCATTCGAAGATATAGGAATTATGATGTTTCATCTATGAAGATGATGGCATAATTTCAATATTTGTTCCAGATCAAACTTTGATGAACAGATTCCCAAATTTTTTATTCCTTTTACCAGTCCTGTTCGCTTTACAGGCCAGGGCCCAAATTTTTGGCGGCACGCCGCCCTCCGTAAAGTGGAAATCCGTCAATTCCATACCCGCAAATATTATTTATCCACCGGGAATGGATATAGAAGCCAGTCAGGTCGCTTTCCTTGTAACATCTTTAAACAAGGCAACGTTATCGACCATTGGAAGCCGGCAAATGAAAGTTGATATCGTATTTCATAATCTGACGATCGTGCCAAACGGATATGTGCAACTGGCTCCCTTCAGAAGCGAATTTCAACTAACGCCACCGCAAAACAGTTTTGAACTGGGTAGTCTTCCATGGAATCAGATGCTGGCCATACATGAATACCGTCACGTTCAGCAATACAACAATTTCTGCGTGGGACTTGCCAGGGCTTTTTATTTCCTGTTCGGACAGGATGGTCTTGCCTTTGCAAACAGTCTTGCCGTACCTAACTGGTTTTTCGAAGGAGATGCGGTTTATCAGGAAACCCTGGTCAGTCAACAGGGCAGGGGAAGGCTTCCACTCTTTCTTACCGGCTATGAGGCACTTTGGGTTTCAAAAAAGAATTATTCATGGATGAAGCTTCGTAACGGTTCATATCGTGACTATACACCTGATCATTATCCACTTGGTTATATGATGGTTGCTTATGGAAGAGATGTGTATGGAAAAGATTTCTGGGCAAAAACCGCTGATGAATCTGCCGCATTTAAAGGCCTGTTCTATCCGTTGCAAAAAGCAATACAAAGAAATTCAAATATCTCATTCGATACTTTCCGCACAAGGGCCATAAATTATTTTCGGGATCAATTGTCAAACGATGCTTACCATAGTCCGGAGGCTGTTTTTGGAAATTCAAATCGTCATTTTGTTGCGGATGAATTATTCCCGCAATTTGCCGACAGTAACCGGCTCATATTCGTGAACAGCCCTTATGATTTTCCTCCTGCTTTTGCTGAACAGGTGAGCGGAAAAACAAAACCCAATCGTGTGAAATTCCGTGCGGTAGCCATCGATGATGCTTTCTCCTACCGGAATAATAAAATAATATATACGGCATATGAACCAGATCTGCGATGGGGGTGGCGCGACTATTCTGTTCTTCGTGTCTTGGATCTGTATACCAAAAAAGACAAACGGATCACAACAAAAACTAAATATTTTTCCCCCGATATTTCTCCCGAGGGAGAAAAAATAGTTGCAGTCAACATGAACATCTCCGGCAATAGTTCACTTGATATTCTTTCCATAGATTCGGGAAGGATTTTATGGCAGGTTCCCAATCCGGAAAAACTTGTGTATACCTATCCGAAATTTTACACGGATAATCAGTTAATTTCTGCAGTTCGAAACAGCAGAGGCCAGATGGCGTTAATGCAAATCAACATAACAACAGGAGACCAACAGTTACTGGTAGACTGGTCGATGGATCCGATCGGCTTTATCTCGGTGGAAAAGAAAGTGATATATTTTACGCGCACATATAAAGGACAGGATCAGGGTTTCTGCCTGCGTGAAGGACAGGTTTACCCTTTGAAAGGCGATGCGAGCAGTGGTAACTACCAACTGTCGGCATTCAATGGAAAAGTAACATGGAGCAGTTTTACAAGTGCTGGTTTCAGGCTGCAAATGGCGAATGCTAAAAATGCATTCGACGAAAAACCTGTTCTCTTTAACCGGATGGATACTTCGGAAAAGCACCGGGTCTTCTCTCTCGATCAATCCCCTTTTCAAATCCCTTTTCCCTTTCCGGATACAGCATTTAAAAAAAAGCCATATAGCGCAACTACCCATATTTTTAATTTTCATAGCTGGCGACCATATATTAATGATCCGGATTATACGCTGGCCCTGCTGGGACAAAATGTACTCAATACGTTTCAGTCGGAAATATATATCGGCTATAATAGTAATGAACAGTATAAAAAGGCCGGTATGGATTTTACTTATGGCGGCCTCTATCCATTCATCAATATCGGCACAGAATACAGGATTGACCGCAGCGCTTTTTTCAAAGGACAAAAAATATTCTGGAACGAATTACTCCCTTATCTTGGATTATCTGTTCCGCTCAATCTGAGCAGGGGCCGCTGGATCACAAGTTTGGAAGGCGGTTCTAATATTACTTATCATCAGCAATATTTCAAGGGAGTTTATAAAGACAGTGTTTCGAACAAATCCTATTTTAGTCTGGACCCGCAGCTATTATTTACCCATCAGCTTCAGGCTGGAAGAAAGCAGATTTATCCTTCTTTTGCACAGACCATCTTATTGCAGTACAACAGGGCCATTTCCAACATTTCAGGCAATCAGTTTCTGACCTCTGCCAATCTGTATTTCCCGGGACTGACTCCGACACATAGCCTGGTGTTAAAAGGCGCTCTTCAGCAACGCGATTCATTAAACCAGGTCCGGTTTACAAACAGCTTTCCCTTTTCCCGTGGATATTCCGGAGAAGATTTTTATCAGATGTATGGATTTGGAATTAATTATAATCTTCCATTGGCATATCCTGACTGGGGATTCGCCGAACTGGTTTATTTTCTACGGATTCGGGCGAATGTATTTTATGATTATACGGCTGTTCCGTATTATGCAAATAATGGTCCCGGAGTGCAGTCACAATATCGTTCTGCGGGTCTCGAAATTTATTTTGATACAAAGTGGTGGAATCAGCTGGCGCTCAGTTTTGGCGTCCGGTATAGCAGGCTCCTGGATCCGGATTATGAAGGCAGGGGGCCGAATCAATGGGAATTGATCCTGCCGCTCAACATTTTGAATAATGGATATAGCAATCATATTGCCAATCCGTAGAAAGATCCTTCTCATCTCCCGGAACTTCTTAATTTTGCGCGCTTCCGGGAAAAGATCCGGGTTATTCAAGTATGAAGTATACATCTGAAATTGAGAAAAGAAGAACTTTTGCCATCATTTCCCACCCGGATGCGGGAAAGACGACACTGACAGAAAAATTCCTGTTATTTGGAGGCGCTATACAGACCGCTGGTGCTGTAAAAAGCAATAAAATTCGTAAACACGCTACCAGTGATTTCATGGAAATTGAAAGGCAGCGTGGAATTTCTGTTGCTACTTCGGTCATGAGTTTTCAGTACAAGCAAATGCTGATCAACCTTCTCGACACGCCGGGTCATAAAGATTTTGCTGAAGACACCTATAGAACGCTCACCGCCGTCGACAGCGTTATTCTCGTAATCGACAGCGTGAACGGCGTTGAAGAGCAAACCCGCAAACTGACGGAAGTCTGCCGGATGAGGGACACTCCCATTATTGTTTTTGTAAACAAGATGGACCGTGATGGAAAAAACAGGTTCGAACTGATGGAAGAAATCGAAAATGAATTAAAAATAAGACTGCATCCGCTCACATGGCCGATCAACAATGGCAGGGATTTTAAAGGTGTATACAATCTTCATGATAAAAACCTGATTCTTTTCACGGCCAATACAAAGGCCTCTGATGAAGATGTGGTTCAGATCGGTAATCTCAAAGAACATTTACTGGATGAAAAGCTGGGTGAGAAAGATGCCGCAATTCTTCGTGACGATGTGGAACTGGTGGATGGTGTGTACGGACCGTTGAATGTGGATGATTATCTGAGTGGAAAAATATGTCCCGTTTTTTTTGGATCGGCCATCAATAATTTTGGTGTGCGTGAAATGCTGGATAATTTTGTCCGCATTGCACCCATTCCACAGTGCCGGCCCACAACTGCGGGGATGATTTGTCCGGACGACGAAAAACTCAGCGGCTTCGTTTTCAAAATCCATGCAAATCTGGATCCACGCCATCGTGACCGGATCGCCTTTATCCGGGTCTGCAGCGGAAAATTCGAAAGGAATAAATATTTTCATCATGTGCGCCTGGATAAGGACGTGCGTTTCAGCAATCCCTACAGTTTCCTCGCCCGTGATAAAGATGTGATTGAAGAAGCATTTCCCGGCGATGTGGTCGGACTATTCGATACCGGAAATTTCAAAATAGGGGATACGTTAACCGAGGGAGCCGATTTTTATTTCACCGGCATTCCATCTTTTTCGCCGGAGATATTTAAAGAAGTACAGAACAGGGACCCGATGAAAACCAAGCAGCTGGAGAAGGGTTTATCACAGTTAACAGATGAAGGCGTGGCACAACTCTTCACCCAGTTCGGCGGAAATAAAAAAATCATTGGTTGTGTGGGCGAACTTCAATTCGAAGTAATTCAATACCGGTTGCTACATGAATATTCCGCATCCGTGCAGTTCAACACGCTTCCCTTTTTTAAAGCCTGCTGGTTAACCAGTAAGGATGAGAAAAAATTGCATGATTTTGTTCGATTTAAACAAAATAATATCGCCGAGGACAAGGATGGACAGCTGGTTTACCTCGCTCAAAGCGAATGGTTTCTGAAAACGGAAATCAGTAATAATCCGGAGATTGAATTTCACTATACTTCGGAAATACATAAGTAGTATAAGAGTATAAGAGTTAAGAGTGGGGGGGTTAATTTCTTCCCAATATGGGGTTAAAAACCCCTAAACACGAAGGCAAATTGTATCAAATTCGAATCATAAAAACCAACAATATGATTCGGCGGGATGGTCCTGTAGTTCAGAAATCGATGGCATTTTCAATTTCACTTATTAAATATTGTGATTTGCTATTTGAAAGAAAAAAATTCATCATTTCCAATCAGCTTTTAAAATCAGGGATTTCAATTGGTGCGAGTATTTTCGAAGCGCAATATGCAGACAGCAGATTAGATTTTATTCATAAAATGAAGATTGCCCAAAAGGAAGCCAATGAGGCTATGTACTGGCTTATATTATGTGAAAAAATCGAGCAAATAAATATCCAGGACGAATTGATTATTAATTTGAATGAAATTTTAGCCATTCTGTCAAAAATAATCACCACCAGTAAAAAAAACCTGAACTAACCCAAACCACTCTTATACTCTTATACTCTTATACTCTTATACTCTTATACTCTTATGCTACTTCAACCTCACTCCGGTATAATTGTGCGGACTAATCTTCTTAAGCTCTTTCTTCACGACGGCAGCGATATCCAGAGAATCAATAAATTCGTGCATGGCAAGTTTAGTGATACCGTTCTTACCCCGAGTCAGGGCTTTCAGCGCTTCATAAGGCTGAGGATAATCCTCGCGTCGTAAGATCGTCTGGATGGCCTCGGCGACGACAGCCCAGTTATTTTCCAGGTCCTGATTGAGCTTATCTGAATTTATTACGAGTTTGGTGAGTCCGCGTTCAATGGACTTGAGTGCCAGTATAGAGTGGGAGAAAGGCACACCGATGCTGCGTAAAGTAGTCGAATCGGTCAAGTCGCGCTGTAAACGGGAAACGGGCAGTTTTGAAGACAGAAATTCGAAGATTGCGTTGGCTAAGCCAAGATTTCCCTCGGCGTTTTCGAAATCAATCGGATTTACTTTATGTGGCATGGCTGAGGATCCGATTTCGCCTTCCTTTATCTTCTGCTTAAAATAGTCCATCGAAATATAGGTCCACAGATCTCTGCAAAAATCAATCAGGATCGTATTGATTCGTTTTATGCAATCAAACTGTGCGGCGAGCATATCGTAATGCTCGATCTGGGTTGTAAACTGCTGGCGCTTCAGGCCAAGTTTTTTCTCAACAAATTCATTTGCAAGCCTGGTCCAGTCTTTATTTGGAAAAGCAACTTTATGGGCGTTTAAATTTCCTGAAGCTCCTCCAAATTTTGCCATGAAGGGAATCTGTATAAGGAGTTCTACCTGGTTTTGAATTCGCTCGACAAAAACCATCATTTCTTTGCCCAGTGTAGTGGGTGTAGCTGCCTGACCATGTGTACGGGCCAACATCGGAATGTTACGCCATTCGTTGGCCAGAATACCAAGTTGTTTCTTCAGATTTAGAATGAATGGCAGGTATTCAATCTCCATTGCATGCTTCCAGAGAAGCGGAATGGCTGTATTATTAATATCCTGTGAAGTAAGTCCAAAATGTATCCATTCCTTCGTTTCGGCATCTTTCGTCCGCGCTAATTCTGATTTCAGAAAATATTCTACTGCTTTTACATCATGATTGGTCGTTCTTTCAATTTTTTTTATCTCCAGAGCATTTTCCAGGCTAAAGTTTTCTGCAGCCGCCAGCAAAGCTTTTTTCGTAGCAGATGAAATCTTGAAAAAATTTTTTTCTGAAAGAAAGATAAAATAAGCCACTTCAACCTGCATCCGGTATTTAATCAATGCATATTCAGAGAAATATTCTCCCAATGAATGCAATTGGCTCCGATATCTGCCATCTACGGGTGAAATAGCTGTCAATGCGTGAAGTTCCATATTCTAAATGCCAAACAGGGATTATTTAGTTGCCTTCCCTACTTTTGCAGCCAAATTTAAACTAATCGAGTTGGACAGAAAAATAAGGGTGGGAGCTGTGAGTTACCTGAATAC
>DASXKM010000264.1:0-3735 GCA_036496825.1 Puia sp.
TATAATTTTGAAGTGCAGGATGTGGCTTTTCGCATGGCCGGAACCGGGAGCCTGGGTTTAAAAAGATATCTTTTCCTGTTAAGAAGCAGGAACCGGGAAAACAAACACATGCTGATGGAAATGAAACAATCGATTGAACCCGCCCCGAAAAAATATATCAAAATGCAGCAACCACAATGGGAGTCGGAGTCGGAACGGGTGGTAAATATCCAACAGCGAATGCAAAATATACCACCGGCACTACTGAGTTTTAGTCATTTCAGAAATGAATCCTATATGATTCAGGAAATGCAACCGACAAAGGACAGCTTTGATTTCAAACTGGTCAGAGACGCCTACCGGGATTTATATCAGGTAATTCACGACATGGGCGTGCTGACAGCCTCCGCCCAAATGAGAAGTTCCGGATGGAAAGGCGCTTCCGTTGTAGATGAGCTGAGCGCATTCGGTGGAAATAAACAATGGCAGGATTCGGTGCTTGATTTTGCCAAGACATATAGTCAGACCGTAAAAAAAGACTTTTTAGAATTTCGACAGACAATGAAAGAAAATCGAAAGCCTAAAGCAGGAAGCCTAAAACAGGAAGCTTAAAGCCAAACTTCCAAAAACTTTTTCTGCCAACCGTCAACCGTCAACCGTCAACTGCCAACCATCAACCGCCAACCGCCAACTGCCAACCATCGCTCCGCACAGTCATTGCATCAGAAACGAACAGTCCCTCCGCTGAACCCATTTTAAATTATTGATTTATAGAGGCATAATTCATGGCATTTGATTGGCAGCAAAGCAGACAACTTCACTGATCAAACCAGGGCATATGCTAAAAAATTACATACGGATTGCTTTCAGGCAGTTTACAAGGCATAAAATGTTTTCAGCGCTCAATGTATTTTGTCTGGCAATAGGCATCAGCTTTTGCATGCTGATCGGACAGTACATCATGCACGAATCCTCTGTCAACGCGATCTATAAAGACGTACATCAGCAATATTTCCTGAACAGTGAATGGAAAGTGAAGAACTCAGGTCCTGACATGACTACCGTGGGGGCATTGGTCAAGGCATTGAAAAGAAACTATTCGAACCTGGTCTCGGATTATTACCGGTTTAATCCGGTGGTAAATGTTGTTTCAGCCGGTGATAAACATTTCAGGGAAGACGTTTCCATCGGAGATACTAACCTGGTCTCCATGTACGGATTTCCTCTCTTGTACGGAAATCCGGACAAGGCATTTGCCGATATTCATTCTGCCGTGATCACGGAAGTATTTGCAATGAAATTATTTGGCGAAAAAAATGTCATTAATAAAGTCATTACGTTTACCAATTTGTCGGGCAAAACGACTGATTACAAGGTTTCTGCTGTACTAAAGGTCCTTCCATACAATACCATTAGTAATGCCTATGCCGATGCGCATTATGGTTACGCCATGTATATTCCTTTCGAGGGTAATCAGTATTATCCGTCGGGTACAGGCGAAGATTCATGGAGTGATATCTATACGGTGAGTTTTGTAAAAATACAACCAGGTATTCAGGCCCGGCAACTGGAAGCGCCGATTAAAAAATTATTGGCAGAAAATGCACCGGAAACGATCAGCAGGAATTTGACAATTCACCTCAAGCCGCTGGATACATACTATCTGAATTCAAACGGCGGAGCGGTATCCAAAACATTATCCATTTTAACCTGGGTAGCGCTTGGTATACTATTGCTGGCGGTTATCAACTTTGTAAATATCATGATCGGTACGTCTTCTTACCGGATAAAAGAAATCGGTCTGAGAAAAGTATTTGGTGGTCGCAGAAAGGAATTAATCGTTCAGTACATCGTGGAATCGATTATGCTTACACTTTTTGCCGCCATCCTGTCCCTGATATTCTACTCAGTTTTCCGCCCGCTTTTTAATGAAATACTGAATACAACGCTGTCACCATTAAATAATTTTCATTTTTCTGAATGGATTGCGATGGCGGTGATTGTATTCCTGGTCGGCATGCTGGCGGGGATTTATCCTGCATTTATATTGAGTGGCTCGGAGATGGTAAATTCTGTAAAGGGTAAACTGGCTGGAGTGGAAAGAGGCATGTGGATCAGGAAATCATTGCTGATCGCACAGTTTACCATCGCCATCGGAGTTTTTATTTTTTCGATGATACTGTCGAAGCAGGTCAGTTATTTTTTTAATCATGATCTTGGATATAATAAGGACAGACTGATGGTTGTCGTGGCATTTCCCAAAAAATGGGACTCGGCGGGGGTGGCCAGGATGGAATCCATACGGGATGGCATGCTAAGCGAAACTGCAATAAAAGATGCGTCAGTTTCCTTTGATATCCCCGAGAGAACTCCGCCAAACCGGCTGTCAGTAAACCCCGAAGGGAGAAAAAATAACGATCCACTAAGTGTTGAAACTATTTCTGTGGATGAAAAATTTGGATCTACTTATGGAATACACCTGACGGAAGGAAAATTTTTCAGTAATCAGACTGGCGCTTTTGTTTCTGGTGAAGCCGTTATCAATGAGTCGGCATTAAAAAGTTTTGGATGGAAGACAGCTATCGGCAAAAAAATCCGGTTTACCGACGGAGGCCCGGAGGCCACCGTGACAGGTGTAATAAAAGATTTTCATCTGACCTCCATGCAGGAAGCGATAGAGCCGCTTGTTTTATTCCAGGTAAAAGACAGTAGAGCCTATCGGTTTATTACCGTAAAGCTGGGACCCGGAGACCTGGCAAATTCTATTGAGCGTGTGAAGAAACGGTGGAAGGAATTATCACCGGCGGCACCCTTTGAATTTACGTTTATGGATGAGAAACTTCAGTCCATGTACCGGTCCGAACTTCAGTTAAAAAAAGCATCGGGTATTGCGACCGGTCTGATGATATTGATAATACTGTTTGGCATATTTGGTGTTCTGGCTCTCGCACTTACCAAACGTACAAAAGAAATTGCCGTCAGGAAAGTGCTCGGCGCAGAGATTCATCATATCATTACACTTTTTATAAAACAATACGCCGGGCTGTTGCTGATTTCCAATCTCATTGCGTGGCCGCTGACTTTTTATTATTGTAGCCGGTGGTTACTGCAATATGCATATCGTGTGGACCAGCCCATAAGTATGTATTTTACGGCAGGGATTTTTGTAACAATCATCGCTTTTGCTCTTATTGTACTGCAATGTCTGAAAGTAGCCCTGTCAAATCCGGTGAAGAGTCTGAAGACGGAATAAATTTTTATAAATGATGCTTAAGGCCCAAAGCCCAAAGCCTAAAGTCTAAAGCCTAAAGCCTAATGTTTCAGGCTTCATGCCACCTGCTTCCTGCCTCCGGCTTGCCACTTCCGGCCTCAAACTTTAGTTTTTGAAACAGCACTCTCCGAAATGGCCCGGGTTAATGAATCATAATCATATGAATCATTATACTTAACGCCGTTGATATAGAAGGAGGGCGTTCCATTCACACCACTCCTGATGCCGCTTTCGAAGTCATCCTCCACTTTCTTAAACATCTTCGGATCTTTAAAATCCTGACTGAAAGTTTTCATATTCAATTTCAGCGACTCAGCCAGCTGAATTAACATCTCCAGGCCCAGCAGATGCTGGTTTTCGAAAATCAGTGCGTGCATTTCCCAGAACCTGCCCTGGTTGGCAGCCGCTTCCGAAGCAATCGCTGCCGCCTGCGCAAAAGGATGAATTTCCGCCAATGGAAAATGACGAAACACAAAAGCCATTTT
>DASXKM010000265.1:0-1950 GCA_036496825.1 Puia sp.
GCTCGCGATTTGGGCGCCCAAATCTCAGAAGAAGAAATCTTAGTCATTCTTTATTGGCCTAGGGCCCGATTCCCATGGATATAGTACTCATTGGTTCCGGCAATGTGGCAACAGTGATCGGCCGGAAATCACTGGCTGCTGGACATCGTATCGTGCAGGTTTACAGCCGCAATGCCGATCATGCCAATGTGCTGGCCATCAGATTGGGAACCACTTCTGCTTCGTATATCTCCTCCGTCGAAAGAAAGGCAGACCTGACGATTATAGCATTGCGCGATGATGCAGTAAATTCTTTTGTAAAGGAGATCGGAGAAGTGAAGTCGATTCTTGTTCACACAGCAGGAGCTCTTTCCATCAACGAAGTACGCGGTTCAAACAAATCTTTCGGTGTAGTATATCCTTTACAAAGTCTTCGGAAAGAAATTGAATTAATTCCGACCTTGTCCATTTTGGTGGATGGAAATAATAACGTCACCAAAAAGCAATTAAAAGAATTTGCATTCAGCATAGCGGGAAACGTTACTGAAGCTGATGACGAAGCCCGTATAAAATATCATCTGGCCGCGACCATTGTAAATAATTTTACAAACTATTTGTACAAACAGGCGGCCTTTTTTTGCGAAAAAGAAAACATATCTTTCAAAGCATTGCAGCCGCTGATTGAAGAAACCGCTACCCGACTACGAAGTATCACACCTCAAGAAGCACAAACAGGTCCAGCCATCAGAAATGACCGGATCACAATAGAAAAACATCAGCAGCTATTGAAAAATTATCCTGAAATTTTAAAGTATTACAATTTATTCACTGAAGAAATTCAGAAATCAATTATATAGATCCTGCTTTAAGCTTTAGGCTTAATACGATACTTTTGCTGCAAAAAACACAACATGAACCTGCTTGACTCTTTCAAACCCATCACTACCCTCATATTTGACATTGATGGCGTGCTGACTGACGGATCCGTGATGGTATTTGAAACTGGTGAACAGGTTCGCCAGATGAGTGTCAGGGACGGTTACGCATTACAATTGGCTGTTAAGAAAGAATACAACATCGCAGTTATTTCAGGCGGCAACGGTTTGGGCGCCGCTATACGTCTGGAAAAGCTGGGTATAAAAAATATTTTTTTAAACGTGGAAGACAAAGTAAAGAAGCTGGAAGCATACCTGAATGAAAATCGGGTCAGCTGGTCCGAGACTTTGTATATGGGAGATGACATACCGGATCTGAAACCCATGCAAAAGGCAGCCATGCCTTGTGCGCCTGCCGATGCTGCTCCTGAAATTCTTGAGATAGCGCGGTATATTTCGGCCCAACATGGAGGAAAAGGCTGCGTACGTGATGTTATAGAAAAATTGCTTCGATTACACGGTCAATGGGATCTTGAGTCCTTTGTGCCTTCCCGCTGAGCAAAAATTATTTATGAAATTAAATGCAGTTACGGCTTTTTTCCGTTTGGTCCGATGGCCTAATCTGCTTTTTATTTCACTCACCCAGACTCTTTTCTATTTCTGTATTATCATTCCGAGTTTTTACCAGGGTCATCCCGGGCATGAAAATATCCTTAAACCAAAGGAATTCATATTACTCAGTCTTTCTTCTGTACTAATAGCCGCTGCCGGTTACATCATCAATGATTATTTTGATCTGTATATCGATCGTGTAAATAAACCGGAGCGTGTAGTAGTGGAAAAAATAATAAAAAGAAGATGGGCCATTATCTGGCACTGGCTGTTATCTGGCATCGGAATTGGCATCGGATTTTATCTCTCCTGGAAACTCAGAAATGTTTTTATCGGTCCGGCTAATTTATTTTGTGTATTGCTTTTGTGGTTTTACAGTACCACCTTCAAAAAAAGAGTATTGATCGGGAATATTATTATTTCGCTGCTGACGGCATGGGTGATCGGCGTTTTATACCTGGCAGAATTCCGGTTGCACCGTTTT
>DASXKM010000266.1:0-4741 GCA_036496825.1 Puia sp.
TCCAAACTCAAACCATTATTGAGTCCCACCCTCTCTTGAAGAGTGGGTCATCGTCAAAGCTATTCTGTTCTTAAACTTTTTGTCGGGTTGGCCATTGCCGCCCTGATTGCCTGGAAACTCACGGTCACAAGGGTGATGACCAGAGATATTGCAATCACAGCTACAAATACTCCGGCGCCGATATCAATTTTATATTGATAATCTTTCAGCCATTCGTTCATAAAATAATACGCGACCGGTACGGCAATGATACAGGAAATCAGAACCAGCTTCACAAAATCTTTCGATAGCAATTGCCATAGATTGAGTACACTGGCACCCAGAACTTTTCGCACGCCGATTTCTTTGATGCGCTGTTCAGCCGTGAATGAAGCAAGTCCAAAAAGACCCAGGCACGAAATGAGAATGGCAATCACGGCGATAATGGCCGCCAGGTTTCCGACGAGTTCTTCGTAATTGAATTTCTTGGCATATTCCACATCAGCAAAACGATAGATAAAGGGAAAAGCCGGATTGTATCTGTCAAAAATTGGCTGGATCCGTTTGATGGCATCCGAGGCAGACATATTTGGATTCATTCTGATATTGACATAGCCCGTCCAGTCTTTATTGAAAATGATCGTGAGTGGAGAAATCGGCTGAAAAGGCGATTGCATTTGCACATCCGGAACCACGCCTACCACTGTCATGTTTTTGTCATTCCACTTCAACATCTCCCCAACGGGATTTTTAAGCCCCATACGTTTTACCGCCGCCTGATTCAGTATCACGGAATTGGAATCGGCATAATCCCTTGAGAAATCCCGCCCGGCAATCAGTTTCATCCCGAGCGTCTTCGTATAGTCGTAATCGGTAGCAATCGTAGAGAAGATAACGGTTTTTTCCACTGGCTGGCTGCCCTTCCACTCCCATCCGTTGTTGTTACTGTAAATATCGGAAGGCGGGGAATTACTTTTACAGATCGAAATCACCGCTCCGGAACTCAGTAAATCAGCCTGCAGGGCCGTGTAGTTTTTGCCAATATCATCCGACCAATCCACGGAAATCAAACCCTTGTTGTCAAAACCAATCGGCCTGTTTTTACCATGCTGAATTTCCTGGTAGATAATAATGGTACCAATCATCAAAATAACGGAACTGGCAAATTGAACCACCACGAGTATTTTTCGCGGTAATGCATCAGACCTGCCAATATTCAAATGTCCTTTCAGTACTTTGACCGGATTAAAAGATGAAAGATAAAATGCCGGATAGCTGCCCGCCAGCAATCCGGTGAGGATCGTAAATGTGATCATAATGATCCAGAATAACGGGCTGGTAATTTGCAGGCTCATTTCCTTTTCCGTTAATTTATTGAAGTAAGGAAGAACAAGCGCAACTATGCCGAGGGCGAACAGAAAAGCCAGCGCGGAAATAAACATAGACTCGCTGAGAAACTGGCGGATCAATTGTTTTCTGTCTGATCCCACTGCCTTACGCACACCCACTTCCTTGGCCCTTTTTTCTGATCGCGCCGTACTGAGATTCATGAAATTTATGCAGGCGATCAGAAGAACAACCAGCCCTAATATGCCAAACATTCTTACATATTTGATGAATCCGCCCGTATTTACACCATTCTCAAAATCATTATAAAGTCGCCATTTGGCCATCGGCTGAACAATGACCTCCGGTTTGATTGATTTCAAAGTATTCTCGTCGGTAAAATGTGATATCACCACATTTTTTATTTTCGCGTCCATATTTTTTTCAGTGACATGATCATTGAGCTGGACAAAAATCTGCCATGAATTATTTCCCCAATTGGTTTTATGATATTGTTTGATATAGGAGTAAATCGTTTCCTGCAGATAAAATGGCATCAGGTAATCAAAGCTGAGCGTGCTGTTCCTGGGAAACTTTGCCACAACGGCGGTGACTTTAAGATCAACCGTATTGTCTACCCTTACTATTTTATCCAGGGGATTTTCATTTCCGAAAAGTGCTTTGGCAGTTTCGTCGGTCAGGACAATGGAATGCAGGTTGTGCAGCGGATTTTTATCTCCGCTCAGGATGCTCATGGAAAACATGTTGACCGCATCCTCACCAATATAGTGTCCGAATTTGCTTAATTTTTTATCGCCATAAACCAGCGAATGATCCCGCCCCCAGTCGCACATGGCCACGCCTTTCATATCAGGATATTTTGCCTTCAGTTCTTCACCCAAAGGATAGGGAAGAGCTGTCTGAGTACCCCTTTTCCCGTCAAAAGTCTGGTGCATCATCACCTGATAAATAGAGTCGTAGTTTTTAAACTGCCTGTTGGCGGAGAGTTCATCAGACATCCATAAGCCGACAATCATAGCCACGGCCATCCCGGCTGCAAGACCGGCGATATTGATAAAAGAATATGTTTTGCTTTTGATGAGATTTCTCCAGGCGATTTTTAAATAATTTCTGAACATCATCGATCTTTTTTGATTGAAAACAAAGGACTCCTAATTGTATACTAAGAAAGTGCCAGTTTCATAAATTGTTATAAATCAATGAAGAACAACCTTACACCCGGTCCAAACACTTTCCGTATTTGATATATCCTGTCCGGATTAAATAAACAAAAAAAAACGGATAGTAGATTTTCTACATCCGGTCTTTAATTTATTAAATGCTTATTTCTATCGCTTTCTAATTTGTCGCCTTCGTTAACGTCGCCATCACTTCATCCAGATTAAAGGATGCCGGTTTCTGTCGTGGAGGAAATTCTTTAAACGACTGAAGCCATTGGGTAACCAGTGCAATCGTACCATAGTTTATATAAATATGTTCCACCATCCAGCGGTCATACAGCATTGATTTGTCACCGCGCTCAAAGGGATCCTCATAAAGATCAAACATTTTCGGCACACGCAGTTTATCAAATCCGCGTCTCCAGACATCCAGTCCTTCGTGATTCTGTTCTAAAAAAACAGTTTTCCAACGGTTATACCTAAGCGCAAAAACATCTCCGTCATCGCTCCAGTAAATAAATGATTTTCTCGGCGATTCTTTTACATCACCTTTCAGAAAAGGCATCAGGTTATATCCATCGAGATGCACTTTCACTGTTTTATTTACCAGCTTATATCCCTTAAGTGTTTTAGCAACCACATCCGGATCTCCTGCGGCGGCACAAAGTGTGGGAAGAATATCCTCATGCGCACACATATCGTTGATCACCTGGCCGGGTTTGATAACACCGGGCCAGCGGATACAGGTCGGAACACGATAAGCACCTTCCCAGTTGGTTGCTTTTTCTCCTCTGAAAGGTGAACTGCCACCGTCGGGCCATGTCATGTATTCGGTTCCGTTATCGGTGGTATAAATAACGATCGTGTTATCGGCGATACCCAGATCATCCAGTTTTTTCAACAGTATGCCTACATCATTGTCATGCTCGGCCATTCCATCGGCCTGTAAACCCAAACCGGTTTTTCCCTGCCAGGCAGGACTCAGATGTGTCCAGATATGCATACGTGTTGAATTGAACCAGCAGAAAAAAGGTTTGTTTGCCTTAGCCTGCTCACCCATATACTCCGTCGCGGCGGCAACAAATTCGTCGTCCACTGTCTCCATTCTTTTTTTGGTAAGCGGGCCGGTGTCTTCAATTTTTCCACCGGCGGTTGCGCGGATAACACCCCGGGGCCCGAATAATTTTTTAAACTCAGGCATTTTCGGGTAGTCTGCATCTTCTGGTTCTTCTTCTGCATTCAGATGGTACAGATTACCAAAGAAAATATCAAAACCATGATTGGTGGGCAGAAATTCATCCTTATCTCCCAGATGATTTTTACCAAACTGACCAGTGGAGTAACCAAGCGTTTTTAAATATTCTGCGATGGTTGGATCAGCGGCCTGCAGACCCACGTCTGCGCCCGGCATGCCCACTTTGGTAAGGCCCGTCCGGATAGGAGACTGACCGGTTATGAAAGCCGCCCGGCCTGCCGTGCAACTCTGCTGTGCATACCAGGTATTAAACAAAGCCCCTTCATTTGCGATGCGGTCAATATTGGGTGTTCTGAAGCCCATCATTCCCCGATTATAGCAACTTGGATTAAACCAACCGATATCATCGCCCATGATGACGAGGATGTTTGGTTTTTTTTGCGCGTTCAGATATTTTACGGGAAAAATGAAAATCAAAGTCGCGAAACAGCAGACCGTCCGTTTTAAATGTTTCCTCATAACTCTCAGGTTTTATTTTTGGAATATATTGAAGTATCAGATCAAATAGGGCGAATCCGGAAAGAAAACACCAGTAATCAGAGCGGGAGATTAAAATTACGAACTGTCTTTGAATAATTATTCCTTATTAGTTCAGTGCAGATGAAAAAAATCTTGAAGAAATAGCGTGAACGGATAATTTATCACTACGGAGTAAATTCCCAGAATTCATTGACCAGCCCTATCTGTCCGTTTCCTCCGCAGGCATAGTAGGCTTTGCCGTTGATGACAAATGCGCTGCCACCGGCCCGGACATCCACAAAAAATGCCACCTGTGACCAGCTGTTATTTACGGGATCGAATGACCAGTTGTCCGAACCACCAGCCACATATCCCAGATTGTTGATCACAAAGCCGGAGGCGTATTCATCGCCCGGACTATCTGTTTTTCGGTTCCATGAATCTGTTGTCGCATCATATTCCCAGAACTGCTGCGGATTGCCCAAACCCGTGCCGGTATATGCTTTGGTGCCAATGGTAAAACAGGCAGCATCTGAAGTGG
>DASXKM010000267.1:0-2623 GCA_036496825.1 Puia sp.
CTGCATACGTTGTCCATTTAATTCCAGGGTTGGAATTCCGCTGGAAGATTCTGTGATGACTGACTCTGAAGACTGATAGAGATCTCCCATAATCCTCAGGATAGTATTGTCACCGGTTCCGCTTGCCAGGTTTAATTGTCCGCCTTCCTGTATAAAATCTCCTTCAACTAAAATATTCCCGTTGAGTCCGCCCAGATCGACACTCATATTTACGCTACCGCCTATGCGGAGGTTACCCCTTACATGAAGAGGATTTGAACCTGAACATGTATAATTTACCATCGCTCCCTGAGCCGTTGAATGAAGTTCCAGGCTGCCATAGGTTCTGTTGCTGACAGAAATGGTATATGATGCTCTGGGTACGTCGAAATCAAAAATCCCCTGTTCGGTACCGGATGCGGTCGACAGGACTCTCAATATATTATTTGCATGGGATGCCCGGGTCTGATGGATGTATCGTCCTCCATCATGTATCATCAAAGAATCAGCAATAGAAAGCGACTCACCTGAAGATAATCCGGATGCATTTCTGAAAATGGCGCCTGCTCTTAATTCGATACCATATCCTGGTCCCGTGACAGTCAACGCATTTGTTATAGTATTTGATGAAGGTAAAATCAGTTCGATATTCCGGCCTGGCGAAGGGCTAATTAAAATGGACTTAAGAATAATCATTCCATCCGGCAATATTACCTGATAAGAGACCGGCAGATCGCTATTGTCGAGCAACACGTCGTCGGTAGAAATTGGCAGGCTGCCTCCGGACCAATTCAACGGATTTGTCCATCTGGCGTCACCCCCGAAACCAGTCCAGGATTTGATCCCCGCTAAGAGCATTGAGGGACAGAGAAAATTAAGAATAATTAAACTATATAAAAAATATTTGCATAAAACCATCCTGCAAAATAGCAGGCGGCGAAAAGCAAATCAATACCACCTTGTGGTGTATGGCATAAAAAAAAATCCCGCCAAAGGCGGGACTTTATTCGAATAACAAATTATTACTTCACAGCCTTTTTAGCACTATCTGCGGCTGCTTTAATTGCTGATTTTGCGGTATCTGCAACTGCTTTGATAGTAGAATCAACTTTAGTTGCAGTTGAATCAACTACTTTATTCGCGCTGTCAACAACAGTTGAAACAGCGGAATCGGTTTTGGCAGCAGCATCGCTTCCACTACCGCACGATGTTAAAGCCGCAGCGATCACGAGAACAGTCAGAAATTTTTTCATTGAGGTTATTTTTAAGTTTGCGCAAAACTAATGGTTTCAGACTAATAAAACAAGATATAAGGCAATTTTACTATATGATTATTTTTTACGAAAGTAAATTCTAATGGGTACGCCTTCGAGTGGAAAACTTTTCCGCATCTGATTTTCAAGGTAGTTTCTATAGGGCTGTTTGATATCATCAGGATAATTACTGAAGAAGGCAAAAGACGGAACTGGGGTTGGCAATTGTGAAACGAATTTTATTTTTATGGCATGACCACGAACTACAGGCGCATGAAAACTTTCAACGGCTTTCAGCATGATATCATTCAATTTGGAAGTTGGAATTTTCCTGCTGCGGTTTTCAAAAACTTCCAGGGCTGTTTCAATGACTTTGAAAATGCGCGTTTTCTCTTTTGCGGACGTAAATATGATTGGAAGGTCGGTAAAGGGTGCAAATCGCTCTTTCAGAGTGGCGGAGTAATCTCTTGAGGTATTGGTTTCTTTATCTACCAAATCCCATTTATTCACGACTACTACGATGCCCTTCCCTTTTTTTACCGCCAGGCTGAAAATATTAAGATCCTGAGCGGTAATGCCTTTTTCTGCGTCTAAAAGAAGCAGGCATACGTCAGCTTCGTCCATCGCCTTGATGGCGCGGATAACTGAATAAAATTCAAGATCCTCATGAACTTTCGTCTTTCTGCGGATACCTGCCGTATCAATTAATATGAATTCCTTACTAAACAGGTTATAATGTGTATGGATGCTATCGCGTGTTGTTCCGGCAATCTCACTTACGATCGTCCTTTCGCTTCCTACCAAAGCATTTAACAAAGAAGATTTGCCAACGTTTGGCTGTCCGATAATCGCAAATTTCGGAAGTACGGATACGCTTTCTTCATCTTCTGCTTTCGGAATCAAATCGGCAATTGCGTCTAAAACTTCTCCGGTACCACTTCCGCTCATGGCAGATATAAAGAAAATATTGTCGAAACCGAGACTATAAAATTCAGCGGCTTCCAGGAGGCGGTCGCTGTTATCAACTTTATTTACAACCAGAAAAACAGGTTTTACCGATCTTCTGAGCAAATCAGCCATAGACTCATCTAATGAAGTAATCCCGGTAGCCGTATCCGTCATGAATATAATGGCATTGGCTTCCTCCACGGCAATTAAAACCTGTTTCTTGATTTCACGCTCAAAAACATCTTCACTTTCGGGAACAAACCCCCCGGTATCGATCACATTAAATGTTTTCCCGTTCCAATCGGCAACACCATATTGCCGGTCACGGGTAACCCCGCTTACATCATCAACTATGGCTTTGCGTTGTTCAAGCAAGCGGTTGAATAAAGTACTCTTCCCAACGTTGGGTCTTCCTGTTATCGCTACCGTAAATCCGGACATGT
>DASXKM010000268.1:0-3953 GCA_036496825.1 Puia sp.
CTTTATTGTTCTGTCGCTGGGAGGCACGATGGTGAGAGAAAAAAACAGTGGCAGTTTTATCCGTTTAAAGACGATGCCTGCCAGTTACCTGCATGCCCTGTATTCAAAACAGATCGTCTACCTGACCGTCACAATTCTGCAGGCCGCCGTCATATTTGCGATTGGAAATAAATTTTTCCCCTATATCGGATTGCCAACCCTTCATTTGCCAAAAGATATACTGGCTTTATTTATTGTAACGGCGGTTACCGGTTATTGCGCTGTTAATTATGCCATTTGCGTCGGGGTTTTTGCAGGTACGCCGGAACAGTCAAATGGATTTGGCGCCATATCCGTCATCATAATGGCGGCATTGGGCGGATTAATCGTACCTTCTTTTGCGATGCCGGCCCATTTGCAAAAACTATTGCAGATATCTCCGCTGCATTGGTCTCTGGAAGCATATTACGGACTGTTCCTGGAAGGGGGGAAACTGAGCGACATTTGGCTGAATATTCTATCTTTATTGGGAATAACTGCGCTTATTCAACTTTTCACACTATACGGTTTAAAAAGGAAAAATTTAATTTAAAAAGGTAATGGAAACAGCTGCATTAAAGCAACAGGTAAAAGAACAGATCATTCATTTTCTGAATCTGACGACAGTGAAACCGGAAGATATAAAAGACGACGAGCCGTTATTTGGTGAAGGGCTTGGCCTGGATTCTATCGACTCCATTGAACTGATTGTATTATTATCCCGCGAATACGGCATCAATATCCAGGATCCGAAAGAAGGCAGGAAGATTCTTACAGATGTCAACACCATGGTGGCCTACATAGAAAAAAACAGAACCAAGTAAATACCGCGATTTGAGCAGGATCATTATCACAGGCATGGGCCTGATCAGTGCGATTGGAAATACTGTTGCTGAAAACAGGGATTCTCTTCAATTTGAGCGCAGCGGAATTGGCCATATAAAATTTTACAAAACATCCTATGCGGGCCGTCTGCCCACAGCAGAAGTAAAACATTCTACAGAAGATCTGAATAAAAAAATATTCGGAGAACCAAATCCTTCCATTACCAGAACATCATTACTCGCGCTGCATGCAGCGGATGAAGCGATCAGAGACAGCGGGCTGACTGCAGAACAGATGGCTTCGAACGAAACTGCACTGGTGGGGGCAACGACCGTTGGGGGCATGTGCCTGACAGATGAAATATTTCACGATGCGCTGGCCAAAGATCATGGCACGCCTTATCTGTCTTCCTATGATTATGCTTCCGTTACCATGGCCATCCAATCGCGGTACGGAATGATGGGAGAGGTGAGTACGATCAATACAGCCTGTTCCTCTTCTGCCAACGCCATCTTATTCGGCGCGCGGCTTATACGCAACGGATATGCAAAACGTGCTATTGTGGGAGGTGCTGAAAGCCTTGCAAAATTTACGATCAACGGATTCAATGCACTGAATATTCTTTCTTCCAAAGCCTGCGCACCTTTTGACCGTGACCGCAATGGTCTGAACCTGGGAGAAGGAGCTGCATTTCTCGTCCTGGAAAAAGAAGAGGACTGCAGGGACAAAAAAAATTATGCAATTCTTACGGGTTATGGAAATAAGAACGACGCTTATCATCCGTCCTCCAATTCGCCGGAAGGTGATGGCCCTTATTTGTCGATGAAAGATGCACTTCAAAACGGTGGACTCAGGGCAGAAGATATCGGATATATCAATGCCCACGGAACGGGTACTGAAAATAATGATGAAACAGAAAGTCGCGCGATGATCCGGTTGTTTGGAAATGTACCTGCTTTTTCTTCTACCAAATCATACACCGGACATACATTGGGTGCAGCGGGCGCGGTGGAAGCGGTGTATTCAATTCTGAACCTGGTAAACCAGGAAGTATATCCGTCTTTATCATTTAAAAATCCAATCATCGAAACAGGACTTGTTCCTGTTCTCGAGTATTCTAAACAAGAGTTCATACACGTCATGTCAAATTCATTTGGATTTGGTGGCAATTGCAGTACGCTGATATTTTCAAAAACCTGACGAATGCCCTACTTTCACCAGTCGGCCTGTATTTCACCCCAGCTGAGTTTTCCGGAAGCGGATCTGACGCAAATCAGGACGTCGGTAAAAAATTTACTGAATGTGGTGGAACCCGATTATCCGGGTATTCCTGCCGGTATAAAAAGAAGAATGGGAAAATCCGTTCGTATGGCGGTAGGTGCGGCGCTTCCCCTGCTCGAAAAACATCCTCAGCCAGATGGCATGATCATCGCTACGGCAAACGGGGGCATGGAGGACTGTATAAAATTTCTGAATCAGATCATTGAATACAACGAAGGATTACTTACGCCAGCTAGTTTTGTTCAGAGCACTTCCAATGCTGCAGCCGCGCAGATCGCACTCGTTACAAAAAATCACCAGTATAATATTACCCATGTTCATCGCGGCCTTGCATTTGAAAATGCGCTGATGGACGTTGTTATGTCTCTGAAAGAAAATAAAAATGCGGCATATCTGCTGGGATGTACCGATGAAATATCTGCATACAATTATAATATCGACAGTCTGGCGGGATGGTTCAGGAAAGAGGAGGTATCGAACATTGATTTATTTACGACTTCAGCAGCCGGTGCCATTCCCGGTGAAGGTTCATTTATGGTCTGGATGAATAATGAGCAGGAAGAAGCCGTGGCAGGTCTGGATGATGTGCGTACCGTTCATACGGAAGATCCTGCGATTGTATTGCATGCCTTTAAAAAATTCCTGTCTGAAAATTTTGCCGAAGGAGAGATGCCTGACTTAATGTTGACCGGTGAGAATGGAGATATGCGTTTGTTGAAATATTATGACGCAGTGGAATCTGCTGTCCTGGATACCGTACCGGTCGCAAGATTTAAACACTTATGCGGTGATTACTGTACAGCTTCATCCTTTGCCTGCTGGTTATCTTTTCAGATCCTGAAGGAAGGCAGCATTCCCTCCATACTGCTAAAGAAAAATACCGCTTCAAAACCTGTTCAGCGGATCCTTATTTATAATAACTACCGTGGCGCGCAGCATGCGTTTGTTTTGGTGTCGTCGGCGCATGAGTTCTTGGTTGATCGTTGACCGTTGACCGTTGACAGGATTTGCCAGGTAAATAGTTTGTAATGATTAAATTTAAATATGTTCGATTTAAATAATCTCACCCGCGGTCAACGGTCAACGGTCAACGGTCAACTGAAAATCAGTCTGATTGCCTTCGCTATATTCCTTTCCTCCTGCAATACAGGCCCCGATCCTTATCATGGATGGCCAGTCGTGAATGGAAATTCAGCCGGAAATAAATTTTCGTCTCTGAAACAAATTGATACATCCAATGTAGCACAGCTCAAAGTTGCCTGGACCTTCCATACAGGAGATGTAGACACATCGGCGCATTCGCAGATCCAGTGTAATCCGATTATCATAAACGGAACGCTGTATGCTACTTCACCCCAGCTTAAATTATTTGCACTGGATGCAGTCACGGGAAAAGAAAGATGGCACTACAATCCATTTGACAGCGTATCGGGCGAAAAAAAAGGAATCTATTTTAGTTTAAACAGTAATCGCGGTGTTGCCTATTGGACGGACGGTAAAGAGGACGAACGATTATTTTATACCGCAGGACCTGTTCTTCGCTCGGTCGATGCAAAAACCGGGAAGATCGTGGGTGGGTTTGGAAAAAATGGAAAAGTAGATTTAAGTGAAGGGTTGGGTGTAGAGGGCAAAAATCTTTTTGTGACTGCTACATCTGCATCTACTGTTTATAAGGATCTTTTACTCGTGGGCACGAGAGTTTCAGAGGGAATGGATGCAGCTCCCGGAGATATCCGTGCATATAACGTCAGAACCGGTAAACAGGAATGGATATTTCATACCATTCCTCACCCGGGTGAATTGGGATATGAAACATGGGAGGATAAGAA
>DASXKM010000269.1:0-2011 GCA_036496825.1 Puia sp.
CCAGGGCAAAAGCCATGGAGCAATTAGCTTCAGAAGAATTTGCATTTACGGAAAGCGCCGCGGATGCATAATTTTTTGCGGCGATAAAATAAGGTTTCATTTTTTCTTTATCATCCTGCCGGGCACCGATGCGGGAACAAAGTTCACTGCATTTCCAGAGAGCAACCAGATTCGAAGGGTCCAGCTTTACAACCTGGGCATATTTCAGGAAGGCTTCGTTTTCATGCAAAAGGGATTCCTGCTGCTGCGCATCTTTCAGGAGCTGACTGACATCCTGTGAAAATAACAGGCATGGAATACCCATTAATAAAAAGGTAAGCAGTCGAAGCATAATTAATCCTTGAATGTGCGTTGCATCGTTACCCCTACCTTACCGGCAAAATGTTCTATGGGAGCCTGTAATTTAAAAATGCTGATCCTGACTTCGGATACGGCCGGATATTGATGTTTGATGTTTAAGATAATACCCTGACAGATTTTTTCCAAAAGAAATACTGGTTCTTTCATTTTTTCCTGCACGATCCGGAACAAATTAACATAACTGATAGTGTCCGCAATTTTTTCGAATACGGGAATCGTATTCATATAAGACACACTGAGATTTACTTCGAAGGAGTTCATCACTCTTCTTTCTTCTTCATAAATGCCATGGTGCTCATAAAATCTCAGGTCCTGAAGTTCGATTGTAATCATCTGACAACAATTATCAATTATTAGTTATTAATTATTAACTGTTTTCAGGCCTTCAGTTTTTGGCTTTAAGCTTTGGGCTTTAGGCCTTCAATGAAAGCCAACGTTCAGCATCAAGCGCCGCCATACATCCGCTACCGGCTGCCGTTACAGCCTGCCGGTAAATTCTATCCTGCACATCACCGGCTGCGTAAACACCTTCAATATTTGTTCTCGAACTTCCCGGAATAGTTTTGATGTAACCTGTTTCATCCATATCGAGCCATCCCTTGAAAATACCGGAGTTTGGTTCATGACCAATGGCTACAAAGAAACCATGAACCGGAATGGTTTCCACTTTTCCGGTGGATGTATTTTTGATACGAACGCCATCTACTTTTGTATCACCCAGTATTTCCTCGACGGTCGTATTCCAGTATATTTTGATATTGGATGATTCACGTATTCTTTGCTGCATGATCTGCGATGCCCGCATCTGGTCGCGGCGGATCAGCATATGTACATTGGTACAGAGTTTTGACAGATATAACGCTTCTTCAGCAGCTGTATCACCGGCGCCTACAATCGCTACTTCTTTTCCACGGAAAAAAAATCCATCACAAACTGCGCAGGCACTTACACCATATCCGTTGAGTTTTTCCTCGCTCGGAAGACCCAGCCACTTGGCAGTGGCACCCGTGGCAATGATCACTGAATCGGCGGTGATCAGTTTTTCCTCATCGATCCAGACTTTGAATGGTCTTTCGGAAAAATCCACTTTTGTCGCCAGACCGAAACGTATATCGGCACCCATACGGGCCGCCTGTTTTTCAAACTCCACCATCATCTCGGGTCCCTGAACTCCATTCGGATAACCCGGATAATTCTCTACTTCAGTTGTAATGGTCAGTTGTCCGCCGGGCTGTATGCCCTGATAAAGTAAGGGTTTCAGGTTTGCACGGGCAGTATAGATCGCAGCTGAATATCCCGCGGGCCCCGATCCGATAATCAAACAATGTACATGCTCTTTATTTTTCATATTTTGTTACTCTGTATTTTATTCGTGGATCGTCAATCGTTTATCGATCCACGATCCACGATCCACGATTAACCGTCAACCGTCAACTTCTTTTGGATGGCAAATTTAATTGTAAAAACTGAGAAAGAAGGTCGCTCAGATGACTGATCAGTAGGGAATAAGCAATCCCTTATACTGGGCAGCGTATCCGCCAAAATATCCCAGCGCGCCAGTGGAAATATTTGATAAGACAACCGTAGGTGTAGAAAAAGGATTACCCACACTTTGATAATTATATTCCATCGTGCGCCAGAAATCAAATGT
>DASXKM010000270.1:0-6551 GCA_036496825.1 Puia sp.
TCTGCATAGCCCAGATCGTCTGCAACAATCAAAAGAATATTGGGTCGTTGATCAGGAACTGCCTGAGCGAAAGATGACTTTGCAATTATACAGATCAAGGCAATAATAAACAAGGCCGTTGTATTATTCTTCATCTGCAAAACCATTTGATGAAAAGATGTGAATTACAATTTACACAAATTCAGGAGG
Organism: Puia sp.; assembly: GCA_036496825.1. Classification (GTDB taxonomy): domain Bacteria; phylum Bacteroidota; class Bacteroidia; order Chitinophagales; family Chitinophagaceae; genus Puia. The sequence goes on from DASXKM010000270.1 coordinate 190, forward strand.
GGATGATGGGTAAATCTTTTGACCTTCTTTTCTCAGAAATCCGGATGATGTTCAAACAACAAAAAAAAGGGCCGGCATAAAAATGCAGCCCTTAATAAAATCCAATATCCTATGAAAAACCAAACATGATAAGGCAATTAGTGTACCAAGATTTTTTTTTATTTATCTCTTCGGATCCAAAATATTTTTCGTTGCTACGGGCCATTTACCGGCTACCGGCACACTCACTGCCAGCGTCAATCCCCTGACGGAATCCTGACCGAAGAAATGCAGGGGCCATCCTTTATAAGTCAGCTCCTGTTTACCGGCAAATTCAATATTTCCGAAAAGTGTCTTATCCAATACTGACGGGACCACTACCTGCATCTGCTCATAGATGGGGAACACGTTGTTATTTGACAGATCAGGTTTTGTAAACCTGTTAATGTTAAAACTATCCAGGCTGAATGTATAAATCGTTCTCCCGATACCATTTGTGAAATAAATTGTATTCCCCGTTCCGAGTGTGAAATCACTCTTATACTTATTGCCGTCCAAGCCCTTCAATTGTTTATCAGCCAGCATAATCGTGTAGTCGGGTTTTGCGACAAACCAGATACCTGCAAAGCCATCTCCCCTGGTAGTCCCCGGTCCTTCAGGCACATTTGAAGATCCCCCGTAAGCACCTGAACTGGTTGGTGAAAAAGTATGCAGGGGCCAGCCTTTATACCTCACCTGCTTTTTTCCACTCACCGTTATGGTGGTATCGAAGTCCGAGATATTCAGACCATCACCCAATTTTGCATTTGATAAATCAGCAGTGAATTCAGGCCATATCGCTGCACAGTCTCCCGGGCAGGCGTTTGCACCATCCACTTCATCGGAAAACATATACAAAGCCTGACCCTTACTATTTACCAGATACTGACCCAGCGTGGCACTGGACGCAAGGCTGATATCTGGTCCTGCAGGTGCCGGTGCATCTCCACCGGTGTTGTTTGAATAATCTTTTTTACAATTACTGAGAGATAACATGAGTACGGACAAAACAATGCCCTTAAAAAACAACTGCTTCATTTTTTTTCTTTTTAATTTTTATAGAGTGCGTTTCGGGTAAAATAAAAACAGGGTTCAATTCTAATTGACGATCTAGAACCGGTCAATACTGATTCCCTGCTTACTAATCTTTTGAACTTTTGTTATCCGGTTTTGCAATAACCGGAATATGTTTCCCAGGAAGTAAATAAACGCTGATTGATGAAAAACAGTTGCGTGTATATGTAAACGATTACCCAGCTCTGTTGTGCAGGTTTCCCAACGGTTAACTCATTTACCATCGTGCTTGTGAAACAATTCGTCAACCCGTCAATGTATTGAGCAAGCGTTTTTATTGTTAACAAAATGATCACCGGTGCACCGTTGGCATCACCCGCGGGCGTAATGCTGGGAACGGAAAGAAAGGAAAGTGCACAAAGATGCGCACCCGCTCAAAGTATTTACTAACGGAAAGACTTAAACGCTTTTCGGAGCTCGATGCTAAATTGTTCCGGTTGTTCCCAGGCGGCGAAATGGCCTCCCTTTTCAACTTTATTAAAATAAACGAGTTTGGGATAGGCTTTTTCTGCCCAGGTTTGTGGTGCCGCATAAATTTCATCCGGGAAAACACTCACCGCAACGGGGATCTTAACATTTCTCACATCGAAAAATCCACCCTTCGGTCCCTGAAAGGCTTCCCAATACAGACGGGCGGCGGATACGCCTGTTTTTGTAAGCCAGTACAAAGTAACATTGTCGAGAATATCGTCTTTCGTAAGACCTTCTTTCTGCCCGTCGAAAACGCGTGTTATGAGTTCATAACTACGAATATCGTGATCCAGCATCCATGATGCGAGACCGATCGGTGAGTCTTCAATTCCATAAAGCGTCTGCGGGCGGTTTCCCATCTCCAGCGCATAGGCTATGCCTTTATTATTAAAATAGTCCAGCTGCTGATACGCATTCTTTTCGTCGGCTGTCAGATCAGACGGCATGATGCCGGAGGCCAGTGCTTTGTCGATACTGGCCGGAACCGTAGCAGCCATATTGGTATGAATGGCCAGCAGCTCCGGGGGTGCGATCAGCGCCATGATTTCGGAAATCGAATTACCCCAGTCACCTCCCTGAGCAACATATTTACTGTATCCAAGCCGCTTCATCAGTTCTATCCACGCCTTTGCAACATGCACAGGATCCCATCCGGTCGTTGTCGGCTTACCTGAAAAACCATGACCCGGGAGGGATGGTATAACCACATCAAAAGCGTCTTCCGCTTTTCCACCATAGGCAACAGGATCGGTAAGCGGGCCAATGACCTTCAGCTGCTCGATGATCGAGCCGGGCCAGCCATGTGTGATAATAACCGGCAATGCATTTTTCTCTTTCGACCGAACGTGGATAAAATAAATATCCAGTCCGTCTATCGTAGTCATGAATTGTGGTAGCGCATTCAGTTTCGCTTCAATTTTGCGCCAGTCATAATCTTTTGCCCAATAACTGGCGAGCTTTTGCATCGTTGCCAGCTGAACGCCCTGGGAATCATCATTAACAGTTTCTTTATCGGGCCAACGGGTATCCTTTACACGTCTGTTGAGGTCCGTTAATGCCGCTTCTGAAATCTGGATATGGTAGGGACGGATTAAATCGGAAGACCTTAAGTCGGTAGGTGCCCCGGTTTGGGCCTGACCCGTCGAAGATATCGCCATGGCTCCGGCAATAATCGAATTGGTAATAATGCCTTTGTTTGTTTCCATTTTTTTAATATTTAATGGTTTGGAGATGTATCCCAAAGGTATTTCTACAGCCCACACATTTCCAACTATAAAACGGGGAAGCTTTCGATTAGGCTGCCGAACCCGGCATTTTTATTCTTCACGGTTTCGACGTGTTTATAAACGGTGTCCGGTCTATATCTACATTCCGGATATCGAGGCGATAAAGCCCCAGTTCTGATCCTGTAATCTTCCGAGCGAATTATATCCTTTGCCGTTTCCAAAAATATAATGATCGCCTCCGGTCAGAAAAATCAATTCATTATCTCCCTTTAAAAGATTTAATCTGATCCGGTTCATGCCATCTTCCAGACGGTCGAGTTTGAACTTGTCATAAAAAAATATTTCTTTTCCATTAAGCAGGATATGCAATATGCCGGCAAAATCAAAATTCAGTGATTTAGCCTGGTCAGATTCACAATGAATCATATGCCGGGCGTATAAAATCCCGCTGGGATATTCAATATAACGGCAGAGATTTACAAAGTCGTCGCCCGACTCATTTATTTTTGTCCAGTTTTTTACCTTCTTTAACTGACTGAAATCGAAAACGCTTCCGGCAGGCAACTCTTCCGATATTTCCCAGTCGGTAATATAATCCGGCAGCTCCCGGGTCATCACATTGGCGAAATAGGTGGCACCAAACATGGTTCTTAATAAAATACTTCCGGTTGAAGCGGATGTATTCAGCATGGTAATGTCCATGTCGGGTTTCTTATTATGATTGGTAAATACCTTCAGATTGTTTCCGCGCACTTCGATGGTCGCATGAAACCATTCCAGTTGTTTTATTGCCGCGTCGCTCTGATACCTGCCATACATCACCCAACTCAATGCGCCATTATAAACCGGAATGTATTGTACGGCTTCTTCCGTACCTCCATATCCGGGTCTGAAATATATGAATTGATAATTCTGATCATTACTGACATGAAAACCAATGCCCGACATAACGGCACCGGCAATATCCAGATCCATCCTGAAGTTTCTGAAACTCACGGTCTGATTCCAGATGGCAGATTTCATCGTGCCGTCGAGTTTCACACAGGATTTTCCGAGAAAAACCGTGTCCCTTAATTCCGGCAGTTTGTTATCCTCCGAAAGTACTTTCCAATCCGGAAGATTGATTCCCTGACCGGTTCCAAGCTGAATGAATACCATCATGATTGTTAAAATCAATAATACACGCTTGCTGTTTTTCATGTCTTGTAAATAATTTTGACTGAATAAATTGTTTAAACAAATGTAGATTTGAATGCACTACGAGCTGTTTCAGAAGCTGTTCAAGATGATTCAAGTTGATTCAAAAATATTTTTACTGATCTTCAAATGCTTACAGCCACGGAAGAACTATTGAAAGAAAAATGCAAACAGCTCATTGAAGAAAAATTGGGATGGGGCGGCAGTGAACTCTGGACGAATCATGATTTCGATCAGTTATCAGAAAAGATATACGAGGTTACCGGCGTTGCGCTCAGCCAGACAACTCTCAAACGAATCTGGGGAAAAGTAAAATACGACTCAGCTCCGACCATTACCACTCTGAATACCCTTGCAAGTTTTACCGGTTTTGAAAACTGGAGGGATTTCAGACAAAAACAAACCATCCATGCAGATACTCTACCAGCCGGCGGGACCACGACTGAAATAAAAACAATTTCAGCAACCGGGAAAACCGGGAGATCTATATTGATTCCGGTTGCCACCGTGGGTTTCGCAATCCTGTCCATTCTGTCCTGGAATTTTTTCTCATCAAAAACAATTACAAAAAAAGAGACCGTCCCGAGCGGCGCTTACCAGTTCAGCAGTAAAAAGATGGTATTGCGTGGCGTACCAAATTCGGTTGTATTTGAATATGATGCCAGCTCATCTGCCGAAGATTCCATTTTTATCCAGCAATCCTGGGATAATCGCTTGCGCGCCCGGGTGCCAAAGGACCAGCACCTGCATACCTCTATTTATTATTATCCGGGATTTTTCGAGGCAAAACTGATGGCGGGGAAAAAAATAGTGAAGGAGCATGATATATTTATCCAGACTGACGGATGGCTCCCACTGATAGAACAGGAACCCGTGCCCATCTATTTTAAGAAAGAAGAAATTATCCGGGACGGAAGGCTGGCATTGCCGCTTTCAAAAATGAAATCAGAAAATGTGAGCATGGGACCTTCCGTTCCCTATGTATTTTATGCAAACGTCCGGGAATTTGGGGATTTAAGGTCAGATAATTTTATTTTCGAAACTTCTGTCAGAAACGATTTCAATGAAGGATCGGGCGTTTGCCAGAAATCTGAAATCAGATTACTCAGCGAAGGATCGATGGTCTCCATACCTCTTTCAGCCAAAGGATGTATTTCCGAAAATAATTTATTCTGCCTGGGGCATTTCGTAAAAGGAAATGAAAATGACCTCTCCGGTTTTGGCGTGGATTTTAATCATTTCGTAAAAGTCAGGCTGGAAGTTATGAACACTAAGGCGAAATTTTTTGTCAATGACAGATTGGTATATCAGGTAGACGGCATTACGAGCGGCTCGAAAATTAAGGGAATTGTTTATCGTTTTCAGGGTTCCGGATCTGTGGACTGGGTAAAACTTTCAAAGGTTGACGGTACAACCGTTTATGACGAGGACTTTTGAGGTGAACGTGTATTCACTAACCAGCAATAAACTGATCTGGACTGCCAACACCGAGACAACCAATCCCGGTGGACGTATTCCTCTTTTTACCGATGTTTGCAATGCGATTAAAAAACAAATGAAGACTGACGGTTTCTTAAAGTCATAATTGCTGAAGTTTTTATACTTATTTACCATGATGCATGATAAAAAAATAAAATCTGCCTGTTGTATTCTCCTGTCGCTAATCATGATGAATTGTACCCGGCATGTAGCGGGTCAGGATACTGCAAAAAAAATGTACCGGTCATGGTGGAATGAGGCATACCCTGCGAAGCCTGCAAAAAATCCCAGGGCGAAATTGCTGCCCCTCATCCGTGTTTATAAAAACAAATTCGTCAATTCAAAAGGTGATACCATTTTGTTTCGCGGTCTGTCTATTTCTGATCCTGATAAAATTGAGCACCAGGGTCACTGGAACAGGAATCATTTTGTGAAAGTAAAGGAAATGGGTACGATGCTGGTTCGTATTCCGGTTCATCCGGTCGCATGGCGCGAACGGACACCGGCAAAATATCTTCAACTGCTTGACCAGGCCGTTGACTGGTGCACGGACCTGGGCATGTATATTATCATCGACTGGCACAGCATTGGAAATCTGAAAATGGAACTTTTTCAGGATCCCATGTATAACACCACACAAAAGGAAACATTTGAATTCTGGCAAACCATCGCCCGTCACTTCATTGGAAATAACACCGTCGCGTTTTATGAACTTTTTAATGAACCCACCACATACCGCGGTCAATTGGGAAACGTCAGCTGGACTGACTGGAAAAAATTGAATGAAGACATGATACATCTTATCCGCTCCTTTGATAATGAAAAAATACCGCTGGTTGCAGGTATGGATTGGGCTTATGATCTGACTCCCCTGCGCGAAGAACCCGTTAACGCGGA
>DASXKM010000271.1:0-3834 GCA_036496825.1 Puia sp.
CTCCGTATCGAAAACGGCCATCCCTGGATATTCGGCAATGAAATTTCAGAAACTGATGAAGCCGTGCAACCCGGGGATATTGTGACCGTTTTCAGTGGCGACAGGAAGTTTATCGGAAAAGGCTTTTTTAATCCCAGGTCACAAATTGCCGTCCGTTTACTTACACGGGATGAAAATGAACCGGTTGATGCAGGGTTTATTCATAAGCGGATTGAAAAAGCATGGAATTACCGGAAAAAAATAGGATATACAGAAAACTGCAGACTTGTTTTCGGTGAGGCTGACGGGCTGCCTGCGCTGATAATCGACAAATTCGGTGACCATTTTGTGATTCAGACCCTGGCTCTGGGAATGGATGTCTGGAAACCCGCCATCGTTTCCGCTTTGGAACAAATATTTCAGGCCCGTAAAATTTACGAACGAAATGATGTGCCTGTCAGGGAACTGGAAGGAATGACCCAGCAAAAAGGATTTTTGTCTGCTCCTTTTGAAACAAAAATTATCATCCTGGAAAATGGAATTCAAATGGAGGTTGATCTGGAAAACGGACAAAAAACCGGTTATTTTCTGGATCAGCAGGATAATCGACACGCCATACGGCATATCGTAAAAGATGCCGATGTGCTGGGTGCTTTTTGTTACACAGGAAGCTTTGAAATTCATGCCGGACATTACGGCGCAAAATCTGTCCTGGGTCTGGATATCTCGGATAATGCGGTAGAAGCTGCCAGAAAAAACGCCAGCCTGAACGGGCTCGATAGCAGGGTTCGCTTTGAGGCCGTGAATGCTTTTGATTCATTAAAAAAATGGGCGAAGGAAAATAAAAAATTCGATGTCGTTATGCTGGATCCGCCCGCTTTTACAAAAAGCCGGGAAAACATCGGTAAAGCCATCAGTGGTTATAAGGAAATTAATCTGAGAGGAATGAAACTGCTTCGGTCAGGTGGATTCCTGGTTACATCATCCTGTACCAATCTCGTTTCCCCCGAAATATTTCTGGGAACCATTCGCTCCGCGGCAAAAGATGCGGGAAAAAAAATAAGGCAGGTAACTTTCCAGGCTCAGTCACCCGATCACCCGATTGCATGGGGCCTTGAGAATACCCATTATTTGAAATTCCTGATAGTCGAGGTCAGTTAGGCTCAAAGCCTAAAGCCAAAGCCAAAAAAAACTGTTCAGGCAGCCTCCAGCTTCAAGCCACCAGCCTCAAGCCTGTATTATTTATTTACCTGAAATTTACCGCTTTCAACAATTTTACCTGTTGGATCCCGGAGCTGGTAGATATAAATGCCCCGGAAGAAATCGGAAAGGTTGACTATATTTTTTTGATCAGCCAGATTGAACTCATATACTTTCTTACCCAAAAAATTAAAGAGCTGGATGGTATAATTCTTATCGTATTTTTTTGCAAAATCGTCGAAAGTTATAAAGGAAGTGGCGGGGTTCGGGTAAAAGTGCACGGTGGATGGATTTGCATTATCTGCAAAAGCAACGGGTCGGTTTTGAGCCCGGGCCCCGGTCGCTGAAAAGAACACCATAAGGAGAACGAAGTAAAAAATCCTCATAGCTTACCGGATAAGGTTTCAGGGATACAATATACCTAAATTTAATCAAAAGTACAAAAACTCCCGTAATCGGTTCTGCCTCCCCAACTTAGCATAACGGATAAAACAGTCATAATTGTATTTCCCGCTCATTTTAGTTTTTCTTTCATAAAAAAATAAGCGTCCCCCAACGCACCGATCGAATTTTCCCATGTGTGGCCCAGCGCAAAATCTCTTCCTTTTTTCCTCTGTTCTTCAGCAACATCATTTGGCCGGCTTATTATTTTTCGAATGGCTTCTACAAATTCCTCCTTTGAATTACACAGTTCGCAGTAAGTCCTGAACATTTCCATGGCTTCCGTGGCTGTGGCCACCACCGGTTTCCCCGCAGCCAGATATTCATCGATTTTTCTCGGATAGTTTCCGATCGTAAGCGGGTTTACCAGTTGGGGATTAATACATACCGTAAATTGATTTATATAGGATGCCGTCTCTTCCGGTTCTTTAAGCCCCGGGAAAAAAACATTGGGTAACAGCCTCAGCTGACTCTTCCGAAAAAGGTCGTCCGCAGGGCCGACCAAAACAAGACTCATTTCGGGCAACTCACGGGCAACGTGCAATAACAGGGCCTCATCAAGCCGCATGGAGTGAAGCGCTCCGCAATAGCCTATTATGGGCCCTGGAATGGATTTAATGTCATCTGGTTCATGCAGATCATGCCTTAAAAAGGCTTCCGGGTTACAACCCTGGCCAATATCCACACTATTGGGGTTCCATTGTCCTGCATATTCCGCAAGCCAGTGGGAATTGGCCACTACAAGATCTGCCTTTTGAATCATTTCCATTTCGCAGCGTGGGCCGTATTTGCTAAAGTATGGCTGGCTGGTTAAAGAGTCCCGGATATAAAAAATATAATCGATAATCGGCAGCAGTGATTTCTGGTACAGCCCCCTGAAAAAATCGTTATCATTGATCATCAGGCAATTCGTGAAATTCAGATCACGGATTGCTTTTTTGATTTCTGTGGCGAGTCTTTTGTTATTCGTCCGGTTGAAAAAGTCAAATAGTTTATAAGTCGGTGACCAATTGCCTGATTCCAGCATCGACACAGGATGCAGAACCCAGAGATTATCCCGGATGAGTTCGGGGTTTTCCCGATTTTCAACTGCCTCCTTTTTGGTGGAAAATATTCTTTTCAGAATCGAATGCCGGTCCGGAGCACGATCTATGAACAACACCCGGTTGTAACGGGCAAGCTCAAACGCCATATCCTTAAAGTTGAAGGCAATTTCCGAATTCCATGGCTGGAAACTGAATAAAACGATATCCCTGTTTTTTATGAATTGATGCGTCATTTCTATATCAGCAGATCAGGGATTAGGATTTAGCAGCGTCAGAAAAAGTCGTTTTCTTTATCACCATCAGCTACAACCGCCATGAAATATTTTGCGGATTACATGATTCTTCAGGTCCGGGAGACTTTGATTATGATAATAAACATGGGTAATCCGCTTACTGGGAGATCCAACGCTTCAAAAATAATCATAATAACCGGAAAGTAAAATTTAACGGCGCCCGGATGCCCGTTTCTCATTTCGTCTTTAAAGGAAAAAATTAATATCCCGCCCCTTCAGCTGAATCTTTTAAATTAGTGGCCACCAAGGATTGATAATGATAAAGTTTTTGTTTTTTTTCAGTTTCCTGATCATTTTATACAGTTATATCGGTTATGGATTGCTGGTTTATTTTATTATAAAATTAAAACGACTATTTAACCGGAAAGAAATACATAAAAAGGAAACGGATTTTGAGCCGGAGGTCACACTGGTGGTTGCGGCCTATAATGAAGCTGACTGCATAGAACAGAAATTAATAAACAGCCTGGATTTGGATTATCCGGCGGGCAGGCTCCGGTGGATTTTCATAACGGATGGTTCAACAGATTCAACTCCCGAAATTATCCGGAGCCATCCGGAGGTTTTATTACTGCATCAGGCAGAAAGAAAAGGGAAAGTGGCAGCCATCAACCGGGCGATGAAATTTGTTGAGACACCGTATGTAATATTTTCTGACGCAAATACACTGATTAACCGGGTTGGTGTCCGGGAAATCCTGAAACACTATGCCGACCCGCTGGTTGGCGGTGTGGCCGGAGAAAAAAAAATAATTTCGGGAGAAAGAAATAATGCGGCGGGTTCGGGAGAAAGTATTTACTGGCGCTACGAGTCGGTTCTCAAAAAACTGGATTCTGAATTTTATTCTGTGGTGGGTGCTGCCGGAGAATTGTTTT
>DASXKM010000272.1:0-2283 GCA_036496825.1 Puia sp.
TTATTATCAATTAGATAAAAACAAAAGTATTTACATACAGATCATAGTGAAAAACAACCAACTGGTCCTGAAGCAACTCTGGGACGACCTCGAAATCCCGTTTGATCAGAAATCAGCCTTATATTTTTATAATGAACAGAAATCATTTCCACTCACATTTACAAAAAACGGAAACGGTGAAATTACGCAGGTAGTTGCTTTTGAGCGCGATACCTGGATAAAAGTGAAAGACTATAAGCCTCTTGTGAAAAAAGACATCCGGCTTCCTGCAGAAAAAATGCAGGCCTATGCCGGTAAGTACAGGATCTCGAATGATGACCATGAGGCTTTCCTTCAGTTCACCGTCAATGGCAATACGATAGAAGTGAAAGAACTCTGGAGTGGAAAAATTTTTATAATCGTGCCTGAATCCGAATTTGTCTTTTTCGCGAAAAAGGGTTATTACCCTGTGGAATTCAGCAAGGACAAAAACGGAAATGTTACCCAGGCTCTGATTTTCAATAAAGACGTCTGGCTCAAAGTGAAAGAATAACTAAAATGACAAACAGGCCGGTTTTTTCTTTATTGATATCCGGGTTACTTTTTTACGCGTATATTCCTTTACTGGCACAAAATGGCAATGGTGCTGTAATTTTCCGCTTTCAATCATCGCATACTTCTTTCCCTGATAGCAACAGACTGAACGGCCATACCGGGAATAAAGTGTTTTACACCAGGGCCGATCATTATAATGACAGCAACGTGCTGATCATTGCACCAAAAAATCTGGATGCTGACGAGAAGGTTGATTTAATTTTCTGGTTTCATGGGTGGCATAATAATATTGACAGCACTGCCGCATATTACCAGCTTACCAGGCAATTTATCAAGTCCGGAATGAATGCTGTTTTGGTACTGGCCGAAACGGTCAGGGATGCTGCTGACAGTTATGGAGGCAAACTGGAAAAGCCAGGTGTTTTCAAAGCTCTGGTAGGGGATGTCTTAAAGGAGCTAAAGGATAAAAAAATGATCGGGGAACATTGCGAAGCCGGACATGTTTTACTGGGTGGTCATAGCGGCGGTGGCGAAGTAATATCCTATATCGTTGAAAATGGGAACATTGAAATAAATGAAGTCATACTTTTCGATGCCTTGTATGACGGAAGCGAAAAATTTATGTCCTGGATCCAGGCAGATCAAACGCACCGCTTTATTCATCTTTATACTGATTATGGATATGGACCGAAGGATGAAAGTCAACGAATGTGTAAACTGCTAAAGCAGGAGCAGATACCGTATTTTGAAACGGAAGAGACGGCATTAACTCCCCGGGAAATACAAAAATATAAACTGATCTATATACATAGCCTGCGGCAGCACAATGATATTATTTTCAAGCCCGATAATTTCAAATTATTATTTGAGAATAGTCCTTTTGTGAGGAAACGAAAAAAATAGATATTCCTGAATTCGAAATAATTTAACATCACTTTATCCCTTTTTCAAAGAGAATGGAAATATCATCTTTGTAAAAACCAATGACAGAATTATTAATCCTGTATATAATGGCGAAGTTCTTATTTTCTCCATGGGTTGAATCGCCCAAAAATTTAAAAGTGTGTTCAAGAAATGGGTATCCCGCAGTATCCACAGCTGAATGGCTGGTATGGTTTAATTTTTCTTTCAAAGTTTGATAGTCTACTGAGGAAAGCCGGATTAATGCCACAGAAATATACTCGCCCTGCAAATCCGGATAGGTGGCATACTTTTTTATAATTTTGCCGGAAGCCGGAAATTCGATGCCAGTGGATTTTTCAAAGTCTTCTTTGTAGAAACTATCACGCGGAACCAATGATACATAGGCCCCATAACTGACCACTACCAATATCATTGCCGGAAAAAGTAAAGCCAGTTTGCGATAACCCCTTATTAAAAGCCATTTATATAACACAACGAGTAAGGCGAAGGCCAGAAGAAATAATGCCAGGATGGTTAGGATTAATAAAAGTTCCATATTTATTCAGATAGTTCTCAATCAGAACATATCCGATCTAAAAATACCGCTATAAATCTTCAAATGCTGACTATGTTAATAAAATCGAATGACAGGAGTTAGAATTCAATAATACGTATAAAGAGTACTGGTTTCAAAATGTTTTCCTGCGTCGGGTCCACTTGCATAAACGAAATCACCAGTTTTGGCAGCAGGCGTACCATCGCCTTTATAAACATAGGTATCGTCGTTTGTATAGAACGGGACGCCCTTCACTGAAAATGTTTCCCGGCCCGGATTGTTTTTCTGTA
>DASXKM010000273.1:0-3695 GCA_036496825.1 Puia sp.
CTACGCTTGTCGTGCCGGAAACCGGAAAACTGACACCTTATACGGCAATCGTATTCTTTTCAATTGGATTGCTGGCCTCTTCATTCTTATGGAATTATTACCTGATGCGGAGACCTTTGACAGGGCCCGTTATTTCAGGGAAGGATTATTTCACCAATGGTACCCGCAGGGATCATCTCGTCGGAATTCTCGGCGGTCTTATCTGGTGTCTGGGATTTTCGCTGATGACTTTGGCAGCCGAAAAAGCCGGAACTGCGATTTCATATGGCCTTGGTCAGGGAGCCACCATGGTAGCCGTACTCTGGGGTGTGCTGGTATGGAAGGAATTCAGGCTTGCTCCCTCTTCAGTTAATAAATGGCTGGTGATCATGTTCACACTTTATTTGTTGGGGCTTTCCCTGATCATTATTGCGAAACAGTATTAAAGATTTTTTTCCCACTATAAAAAAGCATTAAGATGAAGAAAATAATGAATGATCCGGTACATTTTGTGGACGAAATGTTGCAGGGAATTCTGATTGCGCATCCGGACCAGTTAAGTGCTGCAGGCGGCGACCTGCGTTGCATTGTGAAAACAAAAAGAGATAAAAAAAACAAAGTCGGTATTGCCACGGGTGGTGGCTCCGGACATCTGCCTCTGTTCCTTGGGTATGTAGGTGATGGTCTTCTGGATGGTTGTGCTGTAGGAGGTGTGTTTCAATCGCCCAGCTCAGATCAGATGCTGGAAGTAACAAAAACGATTGATCAGGGAGCCGGCGTATTATATATTTATGGAAATTATGGAGGAGATATCATGAATTTTGATATGTCGGCAGAAATGGCAGACATGGAAGGGATAAAAGTTGCACAGGTAATCGCCGGTGAAGATGTGGCCTCTGCTCCAAAAGGTGAAGAGGGAAAACGCCGGGGTGTGGCGGGAATATTTTATGCATTTAAAATAGCAGGTGCCCTCGCGGATGAACTGGCATCTCTTGAAGAAGTAAAAAGAATTGCTGAAAAAGCCTGTGCCAATGTTCGCACCATGGGCGTAGCGTTAACAGCCTGCATCGTACCGGAAGCCGGGAAGGCATCTTTTACCATTGGCGAGAATGAAATGGAAATCGGAATGGGTATTCATGGTGAACCAGGCATTCGAAGAGGCGTTTTACAAAAAGCAGATGAAATCGTGCAACAGATGGCAGATAAAATCCTGCCGGATCTGCCTTACCAGAACGGGGATGAGGTTTCTGTTTTACTAAATGGACTTGGTGCAACGCCCAAAGAAGAGCTCTACATCATGGCCAGGAAATTACATGAGATATTGAAAGATAAGGGTATTGCTGTTTTCAATACTTATGTGGGCGAGTTCGCTACGAGCATGGAAATGGCCGGCGCTTCTATTTCCATCTTAAAGCTGGATGGAGAATTAAAGAGGCTTTTGTCCAGACCAGCCAATTCTCCTTTTTTTACACAGATTCAACTCTAACTATTTTTCGATGGAGTCACTAAGAATAAAAGATATTCAATCCATCATCCTTCAGATTAAAAATATCATTGATTCCAATCAGGACAAACTGATGGAACTGGACAGCGTGATGGGCGATGGTGACCTGGGCTTTACAATGACCAAGGCATTTGCAGCCGCCAGCGAAGAAGCAGATCATTCGGAAGAAAAGATTCCAGGAAAACTACTCACCCGATTGGGGATGGTCATTGCAAAAACTTCGCCTTCCACCATGGGCACGCTGGTAGCCACCGGATTTATGAAAGGCGGAAAATCGATCGATTCATTTGATGAAATCGGCCCGGAAACATTAGCCGTTTTTTTTGAGGCCTTTGTCAGATCCATCATGGAAAGAGGAAAATCTTCTCCCGGCAATAAAACCATTATCGATACTTTATATCCGGCAGCAGATGTTTTGCGACGATCGGTGCATGAATCTTTAGAAAAAGCGATATCCGCTGCAAGAGAAGCGTCGTTGAGAGGTTTGGATGCCTCGACAAAAATGAAGGCACAACGTGGCCGTGCAGCCTATTATCAGGATGACTCCATCGGCAAACAGGATGGAGGAGCAACCGTCGGAACCTATATCATCGAAGGTTTTTACCGGCATATTACTCAATCATCAGCCTGAAAGTGATTGGCAACTATTCCGTAAGTGATTTCAAGTAGATGATACTTTGAGGAACCTGGGTGTTCACATAGTTGCTCTCATCTTCGATAAAGAAATGTTTTATTCCGATTTTATTGGCTTCTTTCAAAATTGCGGGAATGTCGATTTGGCCAGTGCCCAGCGGAACATCATTTTCCGGGCCAGTCAGTCCGGTGAGATCCTTTTTTGTACCCTTCCGCATATCTTTTAAATGCATCAGTTTCCAGCGGCTGCCATATTTTTTTAGTAAAGTCACCGGGTCACCACCTCCAAACTGTATCCAGAAAATATCCATTTCAAAAGATACAAATTCCGGGTTGGTATTCTTTATCAGATAATCCAGTAATGTGCCGTTTTCGTATGGTTGAAATTCATACCCGTGCGCATGGTAACAAAATATTATTCCATGTTCTTTCAAATATTTTCCAATCCGGTTAAAATCATCCACGGCTTTGGCTGCATCCGCATAGCTAAGAACACCATTTTTATGAGGTATCCATGCGCACATTACATAGGCAGATCCCAACTGTTTTGCTATGAGAGCAACGGAATCCGGATATTTATTTAAGTACTCATAGCTGACACCCATTGAGGGTATGCTGATGCCCCTTGCGTCACATAATTCTTTGAATTCCTTTGGCGGCATACTGCCACTCCCGCCTTCCATTTCTGTAAATCCCATCTGCCGGATTGTATCAAGGGTTGCGGTAACGTTTATTGGAAAACTTTTCCTGAAAGTATACGCCTCAACACCGAGGGGAACAGAATACAATAATTTCTGTGCCTGGGCGAATGAAGAGAAGAATATTGAAGAAACAAACAATGCGATTCTTACCTGAACTGAATATATTTTCATGTGATCATTAAGTTATCGTAAATTCCACTATCCCGAATATTGGAGAATAATTATTATACAGGGAGAGTTTGAAGTATCGTGTCCATTCTACGGATTTAATTTAATCATCTTTTTCTTTATATTTTCGAAGGTTTCCATAGGCCCCCTGGTAGAAAACAAATTCAGCACCCACACGGGTAATGAACCGCCCGGATTCATTTCCAATATGTAATCCACATGAATGGATTTATTTGTAATGGTCGTAATTTCCCAGCTTCCTTTTGTAAGCGGCACCTGTACCAGATCTTTGGGAATTGGTCCATAGTCCGGAAGGTTTATTGCTATTACCTGCATAGATTTCTCAGATACATTTTTCTTCAGCTCAAAATTTGCATAAAAGCAGCGATTGGTGGCCGGCCAGGGAACTTCTATTTCTGTATAGTAAATAAATTTGTCCGGCCCCATTGTTTTAACAATTCTTGACACTTTCGTAGCGTAACTCCATTCTTTATACTTGTTTACATCCACCAGGATTGCCTCGAGTTGCTCTATATCACCAGTAAGATCAAGTTCCACACGAATATCGTCGAAAGGCGATGCGGGCGAATGACGGCTGCTTATCCTGATTCCATCCTTCACTTTTAGCACTGACCAGTCATTTTGGGCAACTGAAGGTGTTTCAATTAAAAGTAAAAGCAATAAAACAGATAAATGATTTCTAAAATTCA
>DASXKM010000274.1:0-3049 GCA_036496825.1 Puia sp.
CAATCTTTTGCTTGTATTGCTGGGATCTATCCAATTGATCACCGATATACGAAGAATTGTATCCAGCAAACAAACTATCAATATACCGAGGGCCAGTCTGGAAAGAGCCTTTTCGACTGGTAGGTGTAACCATCCTGCCCGGTGAATAAAGATCCTGAATAAATGTGTGGTGAAAATACCCACGATCATCTGCAGACAAAGAGGAACCAGAAAATGCATATCCACTTTTCTGCCAAAAAGGATATTGGCAAATACAAGAATCAGAGCAAGCCCCCCCCACCCTCCGATCTGGAGCCACCAATAGTATTTACTAGTCTTTTGCATAAGTTTCAGCCAGTAACAAATCTATAAGATAAATCCACTTTTTCCGTATTTTAAGTACTAATGGGCAATCCGGCCTTCTGGCGGTCACCCGACTACGGGAAGGGAGTCCGGGGTCGGCCTGCTGTGTATGTCGGTGGAAAACGTTATTTTTACCCGTTTAAATGAAGCCGATGGACCTTGTACCTGGACCTCTTTTAAAAACTGTTGATTCCCCTGAGGACCTAAAGAAATTCACCAGGGATCAGTTACAGCAAATCAGTGATGAACTGCGTCAGTATATTATTGATGTAGTAAGTTTGTATGGAGGCCATTTTGCAGCCAGTCTGGGTGTCGTCGAGCTTACGGTTGCCCTGCACCATGTATTTAATACTCCTTTTGATCAGTTGGTTTGGGATGTTGGGCACCAGGCATACGGGCATAAAATCCTCACCGGGCGCCGTGATAGTTTTTCCACAAACAGAAAATATAAAGGTCTAAGCGGTTTCCCAAACCGTTCTGAAAGTATCTATGACACTTTTGGAGTTGGTCATTCATCTACCTCAATAAGTGCTGCCCTGGGCATGTCTATGGCTGCAAAATATAAAGGCGAGACGGACAGAAAAGTAGTAGCCGTGATTGGAGACGGTGCGCTGACAGCCGGACTGGCTTTCGAAGGAATGAATCATGCGGGTGTGGCTGATTCTGACCTACTTATTATTCTCAACGACAATTGCATGAGTATCGACCCCAATGTCGGCGCTTTAAAAGAATATCTGACTGATATCACGACTTCCCAAACATATAATAAATTCAAGGATGATATCTGGAAAGCGCTCGGCAAACTTCCGGTGGGCGGCCAGTTCAGCCGGGAAATCGCCAGTAAAATCGAGCACAGTATTAAAAGTTTTGTAAGCAAGAGTAGCAATTTGTTCGAGGCTTTAAAGCTTCGATATTTTGGTCCGATCGACGGACACAACCTCAATAAACTGGTGGATACTCTGCAGGATTTGAAAAATATTCCGGGACCCAAGATTTTGCATGTAATAACCACCAAGGGAAAAGGATATTCGCTAGCCGAAAATGATCAGACCAAGTGGCATGCACCCGGCTTGTTTGATAAAATTTCAGGCGAAATCTACAAGAAACAATTTGATACTGTACAGCCCCCAAAATACCAGGATGTATTCGGGCAAACGATTATAGAACTTGCTGAAAAAAACCCGCGAATATTTGCGATCACGCCTGCCATGCCCAGCGGTAGCTCGCTGAAGTTCATGATGGAAAAAATGCCTGATCGTGCATTCGATGTTGGTATTTGTGAACAGCACGCCGTTACATTAAGTGCCGGCATGGCGACGCAGGGGATGCGAGTATATTGTAATATCTATTCAAGTTTTATGCAAAGGGCGTACGATCAGGTGATTCATGATGTAGCCATACAAGATCTACCCGTGGTATTCTGCCTTGACCGGGCTGGTTTGGTGGGAGAAGATGGTCCTACCCATCATGGAGCTTACGATATTGCTTATATGCGTTGTATTCCAAACCTTATTGTCAGTGCTCCAATGAACGAAACTGAATTGCGAAACCTGATGTATACGGCGCAATTGGAGAAGAATCTTCATCCTTTTGTGATACGATATCCAAGGGGGGAAGGTGTGTTACCAGATTGGAAAACACCTTTCCAGGAAGTTGAAATCGGAAAGGGCCGAAAATTAAAGGACGGTAGGGAAATTGCGATTTTGTCATTCGGACACCCCGGAAATTTTGCCACTGCGGCCATCCGGAAACTTAGAACGGAAGATCTGGATGCTGCTCATTACGATTTACGATTTGTAAAGCCCCTCGATGAAGAACTATTACACGAAGTTTTTAAAAAATTCGATAAAATAATTACAGTAGAAGACGGAACTGTTGTCGGCGGTTTCGGATCTGCCATTCTCGAATTTATGGCAAAAAATCAATATCAGTCCCGCATTGTAATACTGGGCATACCTGATAAAATCATAGAGCACGGATCACCCAAACAACTTCAACACGAAGCAGGATTTGATGCAGATGCCATATATGAAGCAGCGAAGAAACTTCTTTTGGAAGCCCAGCCTCCCTTTGTGAATGACCAGCGTTTTTAAATTATAACTTCATTTTCGTTCAACTTTCACGCTGCAAACTTCATTGGAACTTCAATAGCTAGTAATTGCGCATTTTGCACTGCTTCTATAATCACTTTTTCTTCACCGGTAACTCCTATAGCATCTCTCCTTGAAAGAGATTGGCTATCCGTCTTAACTTCTCCTTCGATTACAAATAAATACAATCCCGAATTTTTCCACTTCATCTCGTAGTTTATAGATTTCCCGGCTTCCAGATCCACGAGTGAAAATCGGGCATCCTGGTTGATATTTAATCCTGATTCAGAACTATCCGGACTTACCACAGTTTGCCATTTATTTTTCCGGTCTTTCAGATCAAAAGTTTTTTGACCGTAAACAGGTTTTATATTTTTTAGCTTTGGGAAAATCCAGATCTGCAAAAATTTTGCTGTTTTGGTTGCGAAAGAATTATACTCCGAGTGACGTAAACCTGTTCCTGCACTCATAATTTGCACATCCCCCTCCCGTATGATTCCCTCATTCCCGGTACTGTCTTTATGCGATAAAGCACCTTCCAATGGGATGGAAACGATCTCCATATTATCGTGCGGATGTGCCCCAAATCCGCCTCCACCGGCTACGCTATCATCATT
>DASXKM010000275.1:0-3865 GCA_036496825.1 Puia sp.
ATGCTGATCAAATCTTTCGAGCAGCAGCGGGTTGATATATTGGTAGGCACGCAAATGGTTGTCAAGGGCCTCGATTTTGATCATGTGGATCTTGTCGGTATTCTCGACGCTGACAGTCTCCTGAATTTTTCGGAATTCAGGGTAAATGAACGTGCCTTTCAGCTCATGGAGCAGGTGAGTGGCCGTGCAGGCCGGAAAGATGGAAAGGGCAAAGTGCTGATCCAGGTTGCGAACACAAAACATCCTGTTTTGCAATATGTAATCAATCACGATTTTAAATCATTTTATGAACAGGAACTGACAGCCCGGAAACAATTTTCCTATCCACCCTTCTCCCGTATCATACGCATTTCGTTTAAGCATAAAATACAGGATATTGTTCATGATGCAGCTTCCGTTTTTGCATTGCATTTACATAAGGAATTTGCAAATTATCTGACTGGACCGGGAGAACCTGTTGTTGCCAGGATCAGAAACCAATATATCATGGAACTGATGCTCAAACTCCCAAAAAATGGCAGTACAATTGCATTTGCAAAACAGGTGATACAACAACAGCGTGCGATTTTGCAGAATGACCGGAAATTCAGATCTGTCGTAGTAACGCCTGATATTGATCCGGTATAGAATGAGCCCTTATTACGCCTCTTAAAAAAAACATTTCATTGTTTCCTGTTAAATACTATTATGGCTCTTAAAAAAAACATTTCATTTCTTCCTGTTAACTTCTACTATGATTGCTCAAAAAAACATTTCATTACTTCCTTTCAATAGCTTCCATCTGGATGTGAACGCAGCGGAGTTTGTATCCGTCAATACGATGGAAGAAATGCGGAACACCTTAAATGCACAGGAACCCAAACTCATTTTGGGTGGTGGAAGCAATATATTGCTGACCCGGAATGTTGATGGACAGGTTCTGAAAGTTGATATCCGTGGTATTGAGGAGGTGAAAGAAGACAATGCATATATCTATGTTCGCGCAGGAGCCGGAGAGCCCTGGCATGGATTTGTCCAGTATACGATGGATAGAAACTGGGGCGGCCTTGAAAATCTGTCACTGATACCGGGAAACGTGGGTGCCGCGCCAATCCAGAACATCGGTGCCTATGGTGTTGAACTCAGGGATATTTTTTATGAGCTCGAGGCGTACGACAGAAAAGAGAAAAAAGTTTTTACGTTTGGGGTTAATGATTGTCAGTTTGGTTATCGCGACAGCATTTTTAAATCCGCGGGAAAGGGGAGGTATATAGTCTTAAATGTCACTCTTGTCCTGCGTAAAAATCCGGTTCTCAATACGCACTACGGAGCAATACGTGAAGAATTGAAATTGATGGCCGTAAAAACACCAACTATTCAGGATGTTTCACGGGCTGTCATCAAAATCCGGCAGTCCAAACTACCGGATCCCGCCGTTATCGGGAATGCGGGAAGTTTTTTTAAAAACCCTGTTGTTGACCAGGCAAAGTTCCTGTCTCTCTCTGAAATATATCCTGAAATGCCCGCCTATCCCCACGAAGACCAGTTCGTCAAACTCGCTGCCGGCTGGCTGATCGAGCAATGCGGATGGAAGGGCTATCGGAAAGGCGATGCCGGCGTTCATATGAATCAGGCGCTGGTATTAGTGAATTATGGAAAAGCAAGCGGCCGGGAAATATATGAACTCAGCGAAAAAATTGTTGCATCCGTTCACAAAAAATTTACTATTTCATTGGAGCGTGAGGTGAACGTATTTTAATTATTAGCTATTAATGATTAATGATTAACGGTCAAAATGAAAGAGAGTATCATTCTTATAAAAAGCTTTGCATTTGCGGTTCGTGTAGTGAATCTTAATAAGTTTTTGCGTTCTAAAAAAACTGAATTTGTTTTGTCTAAGCAGCTTTTGCGATGCGGAACCAGTGTCGGAGCTGTTATTCGTGAAGCAGAATACGCAGAATCCAGACTCGATTTCAAACACAAATTGCAGATTGCTCAAAAAGAAATAAATGAATCAATATATTGGTTGGAATTATTGAAGGCAACCAACTATCTGGAACCTGAACATTTCGAAAGCATAAATAAGGATGCTGTTGAAATAATAAAGTTACTTACCAGCATTATTAAAACCACCAAATCGAAACTTTCAGCAAAACAATCTGAAACAGTTAATAATTAATAATTACTATTTAATAATTACCCAAAGTCTTCCTCCTCCGCTCCATAACTCGTATCCGGGGTCATGTTCATCATGGAGCCGATCAGGTCTTTAAATTCGATTTTTCCCTCCACCACTTTTTTGCTGATCATACTGTAGGATGAAAGTCCGTGTAAGACGAATTCCATCAGCAGGGCTATTTCCTTTTCACTCGCATTACGGAAGTGTTTTTTTACGAATGAATGCAGGCCATCCACCTTATACAACAGGCGTACTTTATCATCGTCTTTTGAATTGAAGAATATGTCGAGATGATTACCCTTGTCAAACCAGCCGGTGATGGGCTTATAGGGATTTTCTTCTCCGCCCTTCCTTTTTTTGAATAGTTCCGGATTGGGGAAATAATTTACGAACTGGGTGCGGAATGCTTTTTCGAGCAGGTTAAAGGCAACCTGGTATGGACCTTCCTGTTCTCCTTCATAAACCAGTTCAATCTTGCCGGTGATGGAAGGAATAATACCCACCAGATCGCTCATCCAGACCTGGGTTTCTTTTTCATTATTCAGCAGGGCCCTTCTTTCTGCAGCACTAACGGCATTTTCATAAGCAGCAATCGTCAGCCTTGCTGAAACACCGCTTTTCTTGTCTACAAATTCACTGATTCTTGCTTCAAAAGCCACCTGTTCAATAATACGTTTTACCATATCACTCACTTTCACCCGCACTTTCTGATCATCTGTGATATCCGCCTCCTGGTCTGTGATCAGCAACGCATGATCGATACTTTTCGGGTAATGGGTGAGTATCTGGCTCTCTATTCGATCTTTTAAAGGTGTCACAATAGATCCGCGGTTTGTGTAATCTTCGGGATTGGCAGTAAACACAAATAATATGTCGAGGGGCATGCGCAGTTTGAATCCGCGGATTTGTATATCTCCTTCTTCCAGGATATTAAAAAGCGAAACCTGAATACGGGCCTGCAGATCCGGGATCTCATTGATAACAAAAATGCCGCGGTTACTTTTTGGAATGATGCCGAAATGGATGACTTCCTCGTCAGCAAAATTGAGGCGCATATTGGCGGCTTTGATGGGATCAATATCACCAATCAGATCCGCCACGCTTACGTCAGGCGTAGCGAGTTTTTCGCTGTAACGATCCTTTCGGTTCAGCCAGGAAATGGGTGTGTCGTCACCGTTTTTTCTGATCAGTTCGCGGGAGAACTTTGAAATGGGAGCAAAGGGATCGTCATTGATTTCGCTCCCGGATACAAAAGGAATATATTCATCCAGCAGGTTAATCATCTGCCGGGCCATCCTTGTTTTGGCCTGACCGCGCAGACCGAGAAAAAGTATGTTGTGTCGGGAGAGCAGGGCTCTTTCTGTATCCGGAACAACTGAGTCCTCGTAACCGACAATGCCGGGAAAACTGTTTTCCTTTCTATTCAGCTTCTTTAATAAATTTTCCCTGACTTCTTCCTTTACCGACCGGTGTTTATATCCTGACTTCTTCAGATCACCCAGCGTCTTTATTTTTTCAATGTTCATCATTTCTTTTTAGTGTACCACAAACTTCTTATAAGTTGTTAATTGTTAGTTGTAAGTTGTTATTTGTAAGTTGTTAGTTTTAAATTATTAGTTGTAAAGCATTAGTAAAATATTAATAACTAATAACTAACAACTAATAATTAATAAACCGTTTTCCTCTTCCCGTTCTCAAAATCCCTGA
>DASXKM010000276.1:0-3497 GCA_036496825.1 Puia sp.
AACATGACCTGCTGAAAAGCCTGATTGATTCAATGGAAGGCTATCCGGAAAGTGTGAAATTTCTCCACAAAAATCCCAACTGGAATCATACTTCGCCCGTCCTTTCCGATATCATATATGTGAAAGAAGAATTTCGCACGGCGGTGGAAAACGTTCTTGAACCATATCTGAATTATTATGTTGTAAATGATCTGGAAGAAGGATTAAAAGCCGTTCATTTGCTGGATGATAATAAAAAAGGTAAGGCAAATTTTTTCCTCCTCAATAAATTTCCGGATAATCTGGCCGAATCACATCAACAACCTGCTGATACGGTTCCTGCACTGAGTGTTATCGAGGTGGAAGCAAAATATCTTCCGCTGGCGAAACATCTTTTACAACATGTTTTTATTGCAGAAAATGAACCTTCCATAGAATGGTTTAACAACGAATCCAACGGATCGGTGATCCTGGAAAAGCATGGTAAATACGTGAAGGGTAAATATTCCCTGACTGGTGGAAGCGTTGGTTTATTTGAAGGGAAAAAAATCGGTCGTGCAAAAAATCTTGAAAAGATATCGCAGGATGTGATTGCACACGAAAAAATTGTATCGGCCCTGAAAACAGAAATTCAATCCCGTCATAATGAAGTGATCGGATTCAATGAACAATTAAAGGAACAGGCCCTGCGTCAGGCACAGGAAGACATAAACCGGTTGAATAACCAGTTATTTTCAATACAGAACAAAACGGAAAACCTGAATGGCTTGCAGGAAGCCGCGATTCGAAGGATCAGTGAGTTTCAAAACCAGCTTCAGCAAACACATGAATCCATCGCCGGAACCAGGAGCGAAGCGGAAAGCCTGATGGAAGTTCTCAATGAACTGAAAGAAAAAATTTCCCAGGGCCAGGTCCAGTTTTCAGCGGAGGAGCAGGCATTTAATGGCGCACTGGCCGAATTCAATGAAGTGCATTTGCAGGTAATACAACAACAAAACCGGATTGCAGCAATGAAGCAGGAGCGTGAGTTCCGGAATAAGCAACTGATAGATTTGAAAGTTCAGATTGAAGAGAACCGTCTTCAGCTGGAACAGGCTGTTCAGCAAATCACAGAGAGTACTGAAGCGCTGCAGTCGCTCGAAACAGCGTTGACCGAAATGATGCGGAATAAGGAAGTTGAAGAAAAGAAATTGAACGAGACCGATCAGGCATATTATCTGGAAAGAAACAAACTCAGCGAAAAAGAAACGGAGCTCAGACATTTGATAAAGCAAAAAGAAAACGCCGAACATATTCTCGGCGAAATCAAAGACAGATTGAATGATCTGAAATTACAGCTGGCAGGGATGAAGGAGCGGCTGAACGTAGAATTCAGAATAAATCTCGATGATATCATAGATGAGGCGAGAACCGGTGAGCTGAGCCCCGAAGAATTGCAGGAGAAATCAGACCGCATGAAGAAGCGGCTGGAGAATCTGGGTGAGGTAAATCCGACGGCCGTGGAAGCCTTCCAGGAGATGAAAAGACGCTATGATTTTATTGTAGAGCAGAAAAATGATCTGGTGAATGCAAAAGACACTTTACTCCAGACCATCCAGGAAGTTGAAACAACGGCTAACGAACAATTCCTGGAAACCTTTGGTAAAGTGCGCGAGAATTTTCAAAAAGTTTTTAAAGCCTTATTTACAGAAGAAGATACAGCCGACCTGGTTTTGGAAAATCCGGAGAATCTGGCTGAAACGGGAATTGATATTGTTGCCAAGCCAAAAGGCAAGCGCCCTTCTTCGATACAGCAGCTGAGCGGGGGAGAGAAGACACTGACTGCCACTGCTCTTTTGTTTGCAATCTATCTGATCAAACCGGCACCGTTCTGTATATTGGATGAAGTGGATGCTCCGCTCGACGATGCCAACGTCGGAAAGTTCACTAATATGATTCGTCAGTTTAGTGACAACTCCCAGTTCATCATCGTTACACATAATAAAATGACGATGAGCTCTGTAGATGTAATATATGGTGTTACTATGCAGGAAGCAGGTGTCAGCAAGCTGGTGCCAGTCGATTTCAGATCGCTGAGTGCGCAAACAACAAACTAATTATTAATTATTAGTGATCAGTGATTAATTGAATTAATCCTTAATCATTAATAATTAATCCTTATCAGGATATTACCTCATAAATCTGCACCGGGTGAGCTTTATGTTTCAACTGTACTTCCTTTAGTTTATTACAGTGAAAAGATTGTTTGATCTTTTCATAAGAAGATTCTGCAATGATGATTTGGCCGTTTTCTGCCGCCTGATGCAAACGTTCTGCCGTATTCACCACATCACCGATCACCGTATAATCCAGGCGACGAAGACTTGCCGAACCGATATTTCCACAGACCATTTCGCCGGAATGAATGCCAATGGAAACCTTTGGTTTAAAATCCCGTCCATCATTTTCCGAGACTAGCTTTTCGATTTCATTCTTTACAGCCAGACAGGCGTCAACAGCCCTGTCCAGATGATATTCGTTGCGGAATACTGCCAGTACCGCATCGCCGATAAACTTGTCCACGTATCCACTCTGTGCGATGATTTCTTTCACAATTACATCAAAATAGCTGTTCAGCATATTGACGACCACATTCGGCTTTTCGGATTCTGTGATAGAAGTAAATCCGCAGATATCGATAAAAGCAATAGAAGCTTCAATGGTTTCATTTTTTAACAAGGCGGATTCGAATTCAGGCCTGTTCATAAAATTCAATACTGTTTCATCCACATACATTCGCAAAATATTATTTTCACGAATGGCTTTGAGGGTTTGACGGGTTTGGTCAACATGACGAATTGTTTTTACGATGGTCAGATCCAGGTCCTCAAAATTAACGGGCTTGGTAATAAAATCAAATGCACCCCGGTTCATGGCAATCCTGATATTATCCATGTCGCCATAGGCGGAAACAATAACAGCCTTTAAAATCGGATTCAGCTGACCCATTTTATCCAATAGTGTCAAGCCATCCATTTCCGGCATATTAATATCACTCAGCACAATATCCAGATCTTCCGATTCCCTGATTTTATCCAGGGCATCGGATCCGTTGATTGCAAATACAAATTCGTATTGGCGGTCACGAATTTGTTTTCGAAATCTTTGTTTTATCAGAACTTCTAAATCCGGTTCGTCGTCCACTACCAGTATTTTAGCCATTTTCCAATGATTTTAATTTTGCTTTCAAAAGATTAAAGTCTAAAGGTTTTGTCAGAAAATCGTCTGCCCCCAGTTCAAGAGCATGCTGATATTTTTCATCATCGCCATAGGCAGTGATCATCATCACAATGGGCGGCGGTGTTTTAAATTTCTTTTTTATTTCACTCAGCAATTCAAAACCACTCATTCCGGGCATATTGATGTCGGAAAGAATCAATACTACTTCGTGCTGGATTCGATTTAAATAATCAATTGCATCCGGCGCTGAGAATGTAAAAACGAATTCAAATTCGCCACTCTTTATTTCCCTGCGAAAG
>DASXKM010000277.1:0-5914 GCA_036496825.1 Puia sp.
CATGGTTGTCCGCTTGAAAAAATCGTTGTTCAGATTACGGCGGATTTCAAAAACATACTATTCAATTTCGGGAAATCAACCATTAAACCTGAATCAGAAGAAATCATTCGACGGGCCGCCTCCATCATGAACAGTCAGATACCCAATTCCAGTTTTTATGTTGATGGTTTTACGGATAATATCGGAACCGCGGCAAGAAATAAAAATCTTTCCAAGGCCCGTGCACAGTCCGTCGTTAGCATGCTAATTAAGTTTGGTGTGAATAAGGACAGACTGGTGGCACGTGGATTTGGTAAGGATTATCCAAAATGTACAAACAGTACAGAAGAAGGAAGACAGTGTAACAGAAGGGTAGAAGTCTCTATCCGCAATGTGAATCAAAAACAGGAGGGTAACAGCTTGCCTGTTAAATAAGTGCAGATATCATCCCGGGGCCCCTTTCATCTGATGAGAG
The DNA here is from genome assembly GCA_036496825.1 of Puia sp. Taxonomy (GTDB): domain Bacteria; phylum Bacteroidota; class Bacteroidia; order Chitinophagales; family Chitinophagaceae; genus Puia. The sequence continues at coordinate 455 of DASXKM010000277.1, forward strand.
GGGCCTTTTTATTATGAGTGGGAAAAAACTTCAAAAGGTATTTTATAGCTTCGACTCAAATTGATATTATGCGACTCTTAAAATATGTGATGCCGGCCATATTGGCTGCATGTATATTACCGGCATTCAGCCAGGAACTTTTGACTGACAATCCGTTGTTGATTCATTCCAATCATCCCATTGCGTGGGATAAGGTGAATGCAGACGTGATCAAGAAGGCGGTGGAGCAGGTTGTACAGATTTCTGATAAACGAGTTTCTAATATCATAGCTGGCGTGAAACCTGGTAACGGTGGCGGCAGCACGCTGGTTGCACTGGATCTTTTGTTTTACGATGTTACCGATCTCGACATGAAGATGCAACTGATTTCGAATTCGAATCCTGTTGACAGTGTAAGAAATGCAGCCGTGCGGGGAGACCAGGTGCTTACTGATTATCAAACGGCTCTTTCGCTAAATGAACCATTATATAAAACGATCAAAGCATACAATCTTCAATCGGGTTCGTCATTAAAACCAAATCAAAAAAAATTTATTAATGAACAAATCCGTTATCTGGAAAATAACGGGATGAAGCTTGACGCCGAAGGAAGAAAAGAGCTACAGGCGATCAAGGACAGGATAACCATACTGGGAATTGAATTTGACCGGAATATCGGAACCAGCAGGGACAGCATCCATTTTTCCGATACTGATCTTCAGGGAGTTCCGGAGAGTTCGAAATTAAAATGGAAAAGGCCGGACGGTGAATATATTTTATACATCAATACACCGAATGAGGAGGATATTGCCAAATATGCCAAGGCAGACGCTACCCGGAAACAGATGTATTACAAATATAACAACCGGGCATATCCGAAAAATATTCCAATTCTTGACAGTCTGCTCTATTACAGAAAACAATATGCCGGAAAACTGGGATATAACAGTTATGCGGCCTATAAATTAACTGATAAAATGGCGGGCACGCCGCAGGCCGTATGGAATTTTGAATATGGACTTGCAGATAAACTGGCTCCGAAAGTAACATCGGACCTGGCTTCCATCCGTGCCATTAAACATGAGATGCATCCTGAGCTTCCGGATACCATTTTTGCCTGGGATGTGGAATATTATAAGAATATTTTGCTGGATACAAAATACAAGCTGAATACAGACGAGGTAAAAGCGTATTTTGAAATGAATCAGACCATCAGCGGCATGTTCGAAACATACCACCGGTTGTTTGGTATTACTGTGAAAGAAATCTTCGGACTACCGGTCTGGTACAGCAAAGTGAGAACTTTCGAGATGTATGTCGGTAACAAAAAGGTCGGCAGTTTTTATTTCGATCTATATCCGAGGCAGAATAAGTATACCCATTTCGCGTGTTTTGCAATCAGCGAAGCCAATCCGACAGTTTCAAATGAGATATTACCGGTTGCAGCGTTGATTTGTAATTTTCCCGAAGCCGCTACCGGTGAGCCGATTCTGTTAAGTCACCAGGATGTCATTATATTATTTCATGAATTTGGTCACCTGGTTGCCAATATGGTTGTTCGTTCGGATCTGATCACACAACCGGGCAGTCTGAAAGCTGATTTCGTCGAAGCGCCTTCACAATTCCTGGAAAATTTCTGCTGGCAATACGCAAGTCTGAAATTATTTGCCAGGAATTATAAGACGGGTGCTGTTCTGCCGGAAAATCTCTATCATAAAATGAAGGAATCGGAACACGTAATGGACGGTCTGAACTATACGACGCAGGTTTATTATGGTATGATCGATTTTACGTTTGAAGACAAATATGATAGTATTCGTGGTATGGATCTGACGTCGGTAACAAAATCGCTGTACAAATGGAGACAAATTCCTTTTCCTGACGGTACGCACATGATTGCTGCCTTTAATCATCTGAGCGGTTACGGTGCGAATTACTATGGTTATCTCTGGTCCCGCGTATTTGCCCAGGACATTTTTTCAGTATTTGAAAAAAACGGCGTGATGGATCCTGCAACCGGAGAACGATATCGTAAAGAAATTCTTGAAGTTGCGGGCAATGAGGAGGAAATGGATTTATTGCGGCATTTCCTTGGAAGAGAACCGAATTCAGAAGCATTTATGAGATCAATCGGCTTATAGCCGATTGATCTCATAAATGCTTCTGAAGTATGAAAGTATGGAAGTGTGGAAGTAAAGTCTGAAAGTTTATGTCACTTCCATACTTCCATTCTTCCATACTTCCATACTTGTTTATAGTGTTTTAATCTTAATATCCCTGAACCACACATCACAGCCATGGTCCTGCAGATCAATATGGCCTTTTTTTGATTTTGCAAAAGTTGGCCATTGACTGAACTTACTGCCTTTCACCAGAGCATCCCAGTTTGCGTCCCACATCGTAGTAGATACAACGTTTACACCATTCAGGTAAAGATTCAGTTTTCCGTGATCCAGTTTTATTTCAGCATCGTTCCATTCTCCCACCGGATGAACGGGTTCGCTGGATGATGCAATCAGGTCGTATAAATCACCCGCGCGGTGTTTGTGAATTTTGCCGTCCGGATGTCCGTCGTTGTCCAGCACCTGCATTTCGGGTCCTGACAAATACGGGGCTTCCAGTTTTTTTGATTCCTGAACGAGGAACATGACCCCGCTGTTCCCGTTTTTTGCAATTTTCCATGAATATTTCAGATCAAAATTTTCATATTCTTTTTCAGTGCAAATATCTCCCTCTTCACCCTTGGGAATTTTGACTGTACTGTCGCAAAATAAAGTACCGTCTACGATCCTCCAAGCAGGTCCGAATGTACTTTTATTATAAGTATGCCAGCCGGCCGTACTGGTTCCATTAAATAATAATTTCCAGCCATCTTTTTTTTCTGCTTCTGTCAGTTGATTATGTTCCTGGGCACGGACAGCGATTACCGACACCATCAGCATCATGATGGAGATACCAATTTTTTTCATCTTTATTAATTTTTTAGAGAAAGTATATAAGTCACCATTTCTTTCACATCTGCAGGAGTGAGCGCAGGATGCGGTGTCATGGGAACTGTTCCCCAGACGCCGTTTCCTCCTGTAATGATTTTATGGACCAGCCTGTCCACCGTTGTGTCTGCAGCAGGTGAATATTTGGCTGCCACTTCGCTGTAAGATGGCCCGATGGAGGCACCGGCGGCTTCTTTGTGGAGACGATGGCATGTGGTACAATCGCTGGCTCCGATCAGTTCGAGACCTTTCGAATCAGCAGCAGCCGGGGCTGCGGGTGCAGTAGTGGAGTCTGTTTTTGCGGCTGAGCCGCCGGAAGAATTACATGCCAGAATAACGCCGGAACAAATCAGCAGAAAAAGAATCGATTTTTTCATTGTTGCAATGGTTGAAGTGAGAATATAAATTTCGTGAAAAATACCGGAATGACTAAGTCTATTTTATGCCGAGTACCGAACGGTTAAATGCTTCATCAGATCCGGTTCCTGCGAAATCGTCAAAAGCTTTTTCCGTGACGCGTATGATGTGGTCCTTTATAAATACTGAGCCTTCTTTTGCTCCGTCTTCCGGATGTTTGATACAGCATTCCCATTCGAGCACGGCCCAGCCGGCATAGTCATATTGTGTCAACTTACTGAATATGGATTTGAAGTCGACCTGTCCGTCGCCGAGAGAACGAAACCTGCCCGCCCGGTCGATCCATGGCTGATAACCACCATATACCCCTTGTTTTCCAGTGGGATTAAATTCTGCATCTTTTACATGGAAGGCCCGGATACGTTCATGATAATGGTCGATATATGTCAGGTAGTCGAGTTGCTGCAAAACGAAATGAGAGGGATCATATAACAGGCAGGCACGCGGATGATTGTTCACTTCTTTCAGAAATCTTTCATAGGTAATACCGTCGTGCAAATCTTCGCCCGGATGAATTTCGTAACAGAGATCCACTCCATTTTCATCAAAAACATCCAGGATGGGCTTCCACCTTTTTCCAAGTTCTTTAAATCCGGTATCCACCAATCCTGATGGCCTTTGAGGCCATGGATAAAATGTCGGCCAAAGGAGTGCGCCGCTGAAACTCGCATGGGCATTGAGTCCCAGGTTTTTTGACGCCCTGGCGGCATACTTTAACTGTTCCACGGCCCAGACTTGTCTTGCCGCCGGATTTTTTCTGTAAGCTTCCGGCGCAAACCCGTCGAAGAGTTCATCATAAGCCGGGTGCACTGCTACCAGCTGACCCTGCAAATGGGTGGAAAGTTCAGTGATTTCAAGACCGGCGGACCGGACGATGCCTTTTAATTCATCAGCATATGTTTTGCTTTCCGCGGCTTTTTTCAGATCGATACAACGGGCATCCCATGTCGGGATCTGGACTCCGATATATCCCAGTGTCTTCGCCCATTTACAAATGGATTCCAGTGAATTGAAAGGAGCTTCGTCTCCGAGGAATTGGGCGAGAAATAATCCGGGACCCTTTATTGTTTTCATTACTTTGCAATTATATTTTATCGTTGACCGTTGACCGTTGACCGTTGACCGTTGACCGTTGACCGTTGACCGTTGACCGTTGACCGTTGACCGTTGACGGTTATGCTTCAACATGGTGATTAAACCACTTCTCAGAAGACTGTGATGACGCGACCACGCTATCGATAAAAGCCATTCCGCGGATGCCGTCATCCACACCGGGAAAATCAAGACTTTCGGGAGCAGGTTGTTTTCCGTCCAAACGCGCAGAAAGTGTTTGCGCAAAATTGCGGTAGATGTTTGCAAATGCTTCCAGGTATCCTTCAGGATGTCCTCCCGGTACGCGAAGATTGTGTGTTGTATAGGAAGACAATGGCTCTTTATATCCGACACCGGCACGGAATATCTGGGTTGGCTGATCCAGCCATCTGACGACCAGGGAATTGGGTTCCTGTTGCTGCCATTCCATTCCGCCTTTCTCGCCATAGATTCTGATGCGCAGTGCATTTTCTTCGCCTGCAGCCACTTGTGACGCCATGAGTACGCCGTTGGCGCCGTTATCAAATTTGAGTAACACGTTTCCATCATCGTCGAGTGACCGCCCTTCTACAACGATATTCAGATCGGCGCAGATCTTTGTTATTTTCAATCCGCTGATATATTCTGCGAGGTGCGCCGCATGGGTACCGATATCGCCCATGCAACCACTTTTTCCGGAACGTTTGGGATCAGTTCTCCAGGCAGCCTGCGCGTTACCCTCCCGTTCAGTGAGTTTACTGAGCCAGCCCTGCGGATATTCAACCCAGATTTTACGAACTTTTCCGAGCAGATTGTTTTTTATCATCTGCCTTGCCTGTTTTACCATGGGATATCCGGAATAGGTATGTGTGAGGCAGAGAATCAGACCGGTCTCTTCCACTTTCTGTTTTAATTTCTTTGCTTCATCCAGTGTGAATGCAATCGGTTTTTCAATTACTACATGAAATCCCTTTTCCAGGGCCATCATGGCCGGGGCAAAATG
>DASXKM010000278.1:0-2497 GCA_036496825.1 Puia sp.
TTTGATTACCGGTCGGTGCCCTGGCATGCGTGGGGGGCGGTTTTATATCTGGCCATTGCCGGATCGATTGTTGCGCTGATTGCTTTGTATTGGTTACTTGCCCGCCGACCGGCTGCGGTTGTGGGGACATACGCTTATGTAAATCCGGTCATTGCTGTTCTACTCGGATATTTTATAGCCAGTGAAAGAATCACCCTGATTCAAATCTTTGGAATGATCGTAATTTTAGTAGCCGCTTATGCTGCCAACCAGGTAAAATTTGCAACTGAAAAAGGATAGCGGCATTTATTATGAAATTATTTTATCTTTTTATTCTTTCGATCATCCTGGCCGGGCCATTAACCGGCCAGGAAAAAAAGGAACATCTGATTACAAAAACGTATTACAATAAATGGTCAGTCACTTATTTGTCAGAGGAATTATTTGAATATCAGCGCGGCTCAGGCGATATAGATAGCAAGGTGAACGGAGTAACGATTTTGTATTTTCCGATGACGATGATTGATGACGGTATTTATGGTTCTCTTGGTCTTGTTCTGACTAATGAAAAAGAACCGGAATACATACTGGAACTTTCTTTTCCGGTTGGTATTGGAAATAAGAGTTATGAGGATCCTGCCAATAACGATATGGACGTAAGGTTTCAGTTATTGGCAAAGGAGGACACAATTTTAAAAACTGCAAGCTATGAGAGTTTGGAAGACCAGGTTACCGTTGGTGGCAGCGAATTTAAAGGCAGGCTCTACCGGTTTGCAATCGACAGAAGTGATTTCAACAAACTAAAAGATCTTGTCCCTGATAAAATGTTATTATATTTCAAGAGCAAAAACACGCCGTCAAAACCCAAACATCGTCCTGCCGGAAGTTATATTGCGAGTGATAATACCATGATCAATAAGTTTTCATCCTTTGCAAATTCAATGAGCAAGGTTAAAATTTTAGAAGTACATTAATTCACATGGCCTGTATCTCATCGCGTTCCGACCAACACATGATCGCCTGCCAGTCAATCTTTATAGAGGTTCGTTGACATCAGTCATTCCCGGTTTTGATGAGCGCGTCTTCAGATAATAATGCCATAGTATCATGGCCGCGATAGTCCGGTATGGTTTCCAAATATTGACTAAACCCAGGATATGTTCTTTTGAAATATTCATTGTAAGGCCCTTTAGACCGATAAAGGCGTTCCTGACGGCGAGGTCTCCGATTGGAAAAATGTCGGTATGATGTAATACAAACATCAGGTAAACATCGATGGTCCAGTTACCAATACCTTTTAATGTAATTAGTTTTTCACGAACCAGGGTATCAGACATCGTTGCCAATTCTGTCAGGTCAACCTGTTTTTCAACGATTGCTTTTGCGAGAGATTTTACATAGATTATTTTCTGACGGCTGAAATAACATGCCCGGAGTTCTTCATCACTTAATTGTAAAACCCGTTCGGGTATTATGTGCGTGATCCTTTCGCGGAGCATTTCGAGGGCTGCCAGGGCTGATGCCAAAGAGACTTGTTGTTCCAGAATAAAATGAACAAGAGTTTCGAAAGTATTTGGCCTTGTCCACATGGGTGGGTATCCAAATTGTGCAATGACAGCGGCCAGATCTCTGTCTTTCTCAGCGAGTCTGTTACAGATGATATGAAAATTTAAATCAGAAAAAGATTCGAATTTGTTAATCACGCGGTAATATATTCAAAAATAAACGATCCCGGAGGTTGTCGGAAAAGTGATTGACTATTAAGAGATGATTTCTAAAGTTTTTATATCCTTTCTGCCATTGAAAAACTTTTCCAGCACTAATTGAAAAACAGGGTCGGTTTCAGGTAAAAGCGAGAACAGCGTAATGGAAGAATGTAATTTGCGATCATCCGGGCTGCCGAATACCTGTCGGACATCGTTTGTATCCAGTTTTAACAATTCACGGGAAATATTTATCAGTCCGGAGCCAAGCACCGGATGTTTCAAAAAAAGTTCAGCTTCCTCAAGATTTTTTATGGCATAGTACCTGGAAGTTTCACTAAAGCCAAGTCCCGCTATCTGCGGAAAAATAAACCACATCCAGTGGGTCTTTTTTCTTCCCTGCTGAATTTCTGTAAATGCTATCGGATAAAATCTTTCCTGCGCATCAGTAAATCGTTTCAAACTGTTTTTCATTGATTAAATTTACCAAATATTAAAAATGCATGCCCGAATCGTATAACGACAGGCCCGTTTTCACCCTGCTGGATGTTACGCGAAGTATTCAGAAAACCATTTCAGAGCGCTATAAGACGGCTTTCTGGGTCAAGGCTGAACTGAATAAGCTGAACTACTATAAACAGTCGGGTCATTGTTTTCCCGATCTGGTGGAAAAACAGGAGGGAAGGGTCCTTGCCCAGATGAGGGCGACGATATGGAAGGATGATTTTATAGTCATCAACAGGGAGTTTCAACGAATATTACATGAACAACTAAAGGATGGTATTAAAATACTTTTTCTTGCCGTGATTTCATTT
>DASXKM010000279.1:0-3620 GCA_036496825.1 Puia sp.
ACATATTCCGGAGACACATGAAACGGAAACCAGGGCTGTACCGAACTCCAGGGAATAAAAATCTCCATGAATTTTCCGAGACCCACGAAGCCATAAGCAAGAAAACCAAAACAACCCAGAAGGGCGAAAACAACCACGCTGATATGAGAAGCGTTTACTTTTCTGTCAGTCCCGAAACGCGTAGCGAGCCATTCTGCACCCGTGGTTGCATTCGACCTGCGCAACCATTTCGACAGATACATCATCAGGAAAACCTGGTTGAAGACGGGCCACAGCCAGGGTATCCAGATACTCTTCATACCGTAAATAAAACAGAGGGCGACCATCCACATGGTGCCGCTGATGTCAAACATATCAGAGGCATCACTGAGGCCGAGCAGGTACCAGGGCAGGGATTTTCCGCCCATGAGATAACTGAGTTTGTTCTGTCTGGCTTTTTTTCTGAGTACCCATCCGATCGTTACCATGGATCCCAGGTACAGCAGCACGATACTGATATCAAGCCAGGTCAGTTTCATTGATGGAAAGGGTTATAAATTACAAATCGGAATAAGATGTTCTTTTCAAAATCCAGCTGTCGATATGATTCACGGAAACATTATTCCTGTATACCGGATCCGCCGTTAACTTTTTCCATTCAGGACTGGATCCAAAAGCTTTCCAATGTTCTTCGCGGGCAGCGGCATTTGCAAATGTTATCATATAAATCAGGTTGGGCATGCGACTGCCACTCATTACGTCTGAATAAAAAACCGCCTGGAAATCCAGCCGCTTGAAGAGAGCTATTTCGCCACCTGCATTAAACATATTGACCTTTATGCGATGCAGTTCTTCGGTCGGACTCTCATAACTCCTCAGTTCATACAAAGCATCCGGATTGGATTTTAATGTGGTCGGTGTCAACTTGGGTGCTTCGGGAAATGCCTCCATGATCGTTGATTCAACTCTTGCATATGGCAGCTGCGATGTATCCGCATCCATGAATGGTTTCGCCTCAGCCATGTAAACCGCGTCATTCAAAATATTTGTCTTCGTTCTCTGCCATACATCCAGTGAAATAAACTGGACCAGTACAATAACTTTTTTTATTTCAGAGGTATCGTTCGTGACGGGTTTAAATACCCCGATCTGTCTGATGCCCAGGCGGTGCATGGCCGGGATATAGGCATCTTTCAAATAGTTGTCCGTGGCCGTCACCTGACCGGCTGTTTTTAATTTGTAAACAAGCAATTCGTAAATATCTTTCTGCGCATAGCTGACAAAGCAAAACGCATTCATCAAGACGAAAGCAGAAAGACCTGCATACCATTTTTTCATTTGTATATTTTTTTGATTTTTATTCCTTTTTCAAATAAAAATTTTCCACCGGAGGACATTTTTTTGAAATCGGATGCGGAAACCGCACCGGGATAAGGTACATAGAACTCTGCGATTCCCGTTTGCTTTTTACCTGCATTTCGCCAGGCCAGCACATATACAACCTGATGATTTTTTAGGGTTGGGTAAAATACTTTTGTCCACCAGGTACTGTCGGGGATTTTATTGTATCCGAACTCCGTGAGTGCCGGTATTTTATGGTGGGCAGATGCCAGGCTGTCCAGCAGGCTGAGGTCCCTGCTGAAAAAATTCATAAATGTCGTATTGTCGTGTAAAATGTTAGCCTGGTAAATATCAAAACCCATAATATCGATCAGATCGTCACCCGGATATCTTTCAATATATTCTGATCCGCTGTTGAATTTATCCGTGTTGAATGCGTATAACAGGTTGTGGAGATTTTTTTCCTTTCTGAAATAAAGAATCGTGTATTGCCAGAGTTTTTTCATTTCATCCGGGCTGCACTGATCTTTTCCCCACCAGAACCATCCGCCATTCAGTTCATGAAACAATCTCAGAACGATGGGAATGGGTTCTCCGTTTTTCCCCTTCAGGCTGCCGAGGAATTCTGCTACCCGGTCGAGCCAGCTGTGATACAGTGAATTTTTTGATCCTCCGGGTAATATGGAAGCAACGGCACCGGGTTTATTATCCCAGGCGTTTCCGCCCGTCAGCGGATTGTTTAAATGCCAGCTGAGGGTGATCACGCCGCCGCGGTCATATGCATCTCTGATAAATGATTTTATTTTTTCAAATGGAACTGAATCCAGATTGTATGTCCAACCCAATTCAATTCTTCCCAGATCAAATCCATATATCGCCGGATATTCGCCTGTCAGGTCACGGATATCACTTCGTCCGGGAACATATTTCCAGCCCACGCCATAACAGGGGTCGTCCTGGTGGCCGAATAATATGTTTTTTCCGATGAACCGGTAAAGATTTTTATAAAGATTTTTTGTTTCGTTCGTTGCCTTCGTGTCGCTGCAGGTCTGTGCAATAATGATCTGATATGGAAGAGATAATAGGAGAGAGAAATAGAAGAAGATCTTCATTTTCATATAACAAGCTTATTGGCAAAGCTATTTTTGATCGGCCCGTATATTAAATACTTTATTATCTTTTAATGGTATTATTTTACTGAAAACATGCGTGTTTAAAGCGGAAACCATTACTGGGCAAGGCATGGAGCCAATTAAACTACATAAATATATATACAGAATTATAATACTTTTTTTACTTTAGTATGCCCGGAAAGCATCAGGCTGTTCATGGAGGAAGAAATATCATGAAAAAAAATCTGCTCAGGGAGATCACACCGTTGACACAGAATGATTGCTTTACGCTATTTTCCCGCGTAAAATCCGGTTTTGATTTTCCCCTTCATTTTCACGAGGAATTCGAATTGAATTTTATCCGCGGTGCAAAAGGTGCCCGCCGGGTGGTTGGTGACCATGTGGAAGAAATCGGGGAGATGGAACTGGTATTGATTGGACCGAATGTTCAGCATGCCTGGTTCAATCATCAGTGCAAATCAAAAGAGATCCATGAGATCACCATCCAGTTTCACAAGGATTTATTCGATGACAAATTACTGCGTCGCAATCAGCTGAGTTTTATAAAGAACATGTTTGACAAATCATCCCGTGGTATTCTTTTTCCGAGAGAGACGATACAGTCCCTGGCACCGCGTATTGCCGAGCTCAATCAGAAACATGGTTTTGATTCGGTGCTCGAACTCATTTCAATCCTGCATGACCTTTCCATTTCGCGCAACCTCCGTATACTTTCCGATTCCGCGTTTACGAATGAACAATTCAGCTACAACAGCCGCCGGATCGAAAAAACATTCGACTACATGAATAAAAATTTCGACCGGACCATTACATTATCAGAGGTTGCCAAGCTGGCCAATATGAGTGATGTTTCATTCAGCCGTTTTTTCCGACAAAGAACGGGCAATACATTTATTGACAGTCTGACCGAGATCCGCCTGGGCCATGCGAGCCGCATCCTGATTGATTCCACGAACTCAATTGCAGAAGTGGCCTATCATTGCGGATTTAATAATATTTCAAATTTCAACCGGATTTTTAAAAAGAAAAAAGGTTGTACACCGCGGGAATTCCGTGAAAGTTTTTCAGGAACGCGCATTTTCATATAATTTCCTGCCATCTTTGTTCTTCAATAAAATATACCATGAGTTATTCTTTCCGGGACGACCGTTATGATAAAATGCAGTA
>DASXKM010000280.1:0-3862 GCA_036496825.1 Puia sp.
ATATACAGGAATGGTTACGTAAACATATCTGACAACAAATCCAGTCTAACTAAAAAAACCCCTGCCCGGTTGTAAAAACCAGACAGGGAGTTGTTTTAAATGGATTTTATTTATTGAGCCAGCAAATCATCGAGATTTTCAAGACCACTGGTAAATCCTTGCTCAAATCCGGTCTGAAGGATCTTATCTAGATCCTCTTTACTATCAAAACTTAATTCAACTTCTACTTTTGTACCGTTATCCGTTTTTATGAAGTTATTTCTCCACTTCTGCGAAGGCATGGTTGTATCCCTGTTTCCATTCTCATCGGTGAACGAATCGGTTGCGATAAAAAAATTGGGCCGCACTATTTTTTTATATTCAAAACTTGCCCATTGCTGTTCTCCATCCGGTCCGGCCATTTTATAGAGCCAGACACCACCCTCTCTAAAATCCATTTTCTTTGTTACCGCTTTCCAGGGCTTTGGTGCCCACCATTTATCGAGCAGCTCTCTGGTTGTCCAGGCTTTCCATACCTGTTCAATATCTGCATCAAACCCCTTTACCACGGTAATTTTTTTACTGTCCGTATTTTTTATAAAACGTGCTTTATTCTTCGTAATCATAATCTTTGTTTTAATGAATAAATAGGATGTTTTCTCTGATCCTGTTGTTCTTCCATAAACCGGGCCAGACCAGGTTAATTCGCCGGGGAGATTCTGCTACAATAGGGTAATTTCGTCTGAGCCTGTATGTCAAACTTTTGGACCTGATAGAAATTGTATCTGCGGTTCGCGGGATTAGTTTTGCAAAGAAATTAACATTTAAATAATCAATTAAAAACAAAAAAAATGAATCCGAACAAAGCATTGTGGGAGAAAGGAGATTTCACCCAAATAGCAGACACGATGCGTGACAGTGGCACAACGCTTGTCAATAAACTGGGGATTAAAAAAGGTCTTAAAGTGCTCGATCTTGGCTGCGGTGATGGGACAACAGCCATACCCGAAGCGCGACTGGGTGCTATCGTACTGGGTGTGGATATCGCATCGAATCTCGTGGCAGCCGGAAACAACAGGGTTAAAAAAGAAGGCCTGGCTAATTGTATATTTCAGGAAGGTGATGCAACTGATTTGCACGATCTGAATGATGGAAGGTTTGATCTCGCAATCAGCATATTCGGCGCCATGTTCGCGCCAAAACCAGCAGACGTTGCAAAGGAAATGGTGCGGGTTACACGCAAGGGCGGAAAAATCGTCATGGGCAACTGGATTCCCGGCGACCCTACCCTGGTTGCGCAGATATTAAAAATCAGTTCCTCTTATACACCTCCGCCACCGGAAGGCTTTGTCAGTCCGATGTTATGGGGAGTCGAAAATCATATCATCGAACGTTTTGGTAATGCCGGCGTATCAAAAGAAAATATAGAGCTGAAAAAAGAAACATTCACGTTTAACGCCGACTATTCTCCTGCAGAACTGGTCAAAACATTCAGACTTTATTATGGTCCCACCATGAATGCTTTTGACGCAGCAGAAAAAAACGGCAAGGCTGCAGAATTACAAAAGGAACTGGAAGATTTATTCGTTTCTCAGAATCAGAGCACGGATCCCGGCAAGACTTCCATACCGGCCACTTTTATGCTGGTGACGGTTCAATGTTAAAATGAAATGATGAGATTATAAGAAAAGGCTCTGAATAAGTTCAGGGCCTTTTGAATTTATTCCACAAAATGACTCGGTAAACTTTAAAACCAGACTAAGATTCTATCAGGATTGCAAGTGAATGGTAAGAACAACTACTCAACTACTTTTCAAAAAGAGGTGCAAACCATCCATAATGAAATGACTATTACGGAAACTATTATTTTTTTCATAGCAGAAGATAAAATTTATTTTTGCAGCAAGGCAAATGAAACAAACACCATCAAATTGCTTACCAGTAATATCAAAACTTACGGTTTCCTACAGAATAAAACTTTATGAGAAAGATTATCGGAGCCATCAATATGACGCTTGACGGATTTTGCAACCACGAATGGATGATTCCGGACGAGGACCTGCACATACATTTTATACAGTTGATTGAAAACGCAGATACCATCTTATATGGACGAGTCACCTATCTGCTCATGGAAAACAGCTGGCTGCCGATGATCAGTAATCCCACGGGAACTTATCTGGATCAATTTGCCTCAGCACTAGATAAGATACCGAAGATTGTATTTTCCCATACGCTGAAAAACCTGAAATGGGGAAATGCGAAATTTTCAAAGGAAAATCTTCCCGATGAAGTTCGAAAACTAAAAGAACAATCTGGCGGTACGATACTCGCGGGCAGCCGGAGCATTATCATATCTCTGATGCAAATGGGCCTGATCGATGAATTTCAAATTTGCGTGCATCCGGTGATTGCCGGATCGGGCCTACCCTTGTTTGAAAATATCGGACAGAAGATTTCCCTAAAACTTCAAAAAACAAAAACACTGGGCTCCGGTGCGCAAATTCTTTTTTATGAACCAGTCAGATAACGGGGTAATGTTTTATTTTTTGTCAGCCAGCTTTCGTGCGAGTTTTTTAATGGTAAGCCCCTGCACCAGAATACTGAATACGACGATCATATAAGTGATCGCCACCACTTCATCCCGAAAATTTCCGCGCGGTAAGGAAAGCGCCAATGCCACAGAAATGCCGCCACGGATACCGCCCCAGGTAAGCAGAGGGAGTAAACTGCGTTCAAATGATCGCCGGAACGATAAAATAATCATCGGTAAAAAAATTGAAACATATCTTGAACCCAGCACAACTACAATAGAGATGCATCCGATCCAGAAACTTTCGAGATTAAATGAAATGACGATCATCTCCAAACCGATCAGTAGAAAAAGCAATGCATTTAACATCTCGTCGATCAATTCCCAGAATTTGCTTATATAATCACGTGTCGTATCTGACATCGCTTTCGATCTCCCCTTATTACCGATGATAATGCCCGCGACCACCATGGCTAAGGGACCCGAAATATGAAAGATCTGGGCAAACAGATAGCCGCCCATAACCATGGCGATCGTTATCATCACTTCCACCTGATAGTGATCTATTGAACGCAATAAATAAAAACCAATATAACCAATCGTAATTCCCCATATAATACCACCGATGGCTTCCTGCAAAAATAACCGCGAAACGTGGAGGAATGTGATATTCCCATCCCCAAAAAGAGCAATTTCAAGAAGAATGGTAAACACCACCACTCCGACGCCATCGTTAAACAGTGATTCCCCGGCAATTTTTATTTCGATCGAAGCAGGCACTTTCGCATCCTTTAATATGCCTAATACGGCAATCGGATCGGTGGGTGAAATAAGCGCGCCGAATACAAGACAATAAATGTAAGATATCTGCTGGCCGAACAGAGGGAAGATGAAATAGATGGCAGAACCAACCAGAAATGTAGAAAAGAGAACGCCCAGCGTACTAAAAACCATAATCGGTATAGTCTCTTTTTTTAGTAAGTCAATATTGATATGAATCGCACCTGCGAAAAGTAAAAAACTCAACATAATACGCATCAGCAATCGTTCAAAATCGATCGACGAAACAATCGCCGTGGGATGTTGTATCAGCAAAGGAAAAAACTTCCCCAGGCTGATAACCACCAGCGAAAAAACCAGAGACACCAACATAATCCCGATGGTAGAAGGCAAGTGGATATATCTGAAATTTATATAGCTGAAAACAGCCGTAAGAACTATCAATAAAGTGAGTACGCTGTATGGGTCAAGTGCCATTAGAAGTCAGATCAAAAATGAAAATTTGAGTTCGGTTCTAAAAAAGAAAATGTTTTATAAAAATACTCTTTTTTATTTCCAGTGCCGATATTG
>DASXKM010000281.1:0-3057 GCA_036496825.1 Puia sp.
ATTTATTGGAAACTATGAATCTCCCAGCAATTCGTCCAGTTTTTCATCGCTGATATTATCAGCATCTCTTGAAAGTGGATTTTCAGTTTCCTGAAATGCATTAGAAGATCCGAGATGCGTATTTTCGGAAGTTTTTTGAAATTCTACTTTCGTGTTTTTACTTTTTTTTTCCGGCTCATCTTTTTGGTTATGCATTATTTTATTATTTGTGCATTTCAATAACACCTACATCGGTAGGCTGACCTTCTACTACCAGTACATCCTGTTTAAAGCTGTCCCTGAAAGGCGGTCTTGCTACCAGCATTAGCGTATAGTTACCCGGTTTTACATTTGTGATCATAAAATTTCCCTGTATAACGGGTGCATTCGCAGTATCGGTCTTTGATATCAGCCACGCCCTGCTGGCGCTGTTTGCCGGAGTGACGGAACCCTTTACCGGGCTATTGGCATAAAAACAAAAAGACAGAGAAAAAAACACCAGGAGGCCAGTGAGGATCAAGGCCAAATGTTTTGTTATCGCGTATTTTATTCTCATACAAACCTTTATATGCAATAACTATTCCCGGATCCGGTTTCGCAGCGTTTATGCATTGTGTTTAGCACCATGGGACGGCCGCTGCACCGACGTTTATGTGAAGAACTTATTAAAACATGTGGATAATATTTCAGAAAAAATCATCGGCAGTCTTGTAAATTCACTCATTAACCAACCCCTTATGTATTCAGTAGAAACTTCAGTAATCTCCGAGAAAGGATTTGTAAGTACCGTACACGTGTTAAAAGGGGGTGAAATAATATATTCCTTACAGGATTTTCTAAAAATCGAAACCCGCTTTTCCTGGGTTGATAAAAAATTCCTGATTAATAAAATTCTGGAACTGCAAAGAAAAACTGACGATCGCAGAAGGTCTTTTCTTGTTTTTTACGAAGAGGGAAATCAGATCCGCGAGTACATTAATATGGATCAAAGCTTTACACCGCTTCCTTATTGCTGAATATCATTATCTGACTCTTCATCTTCTTCTTCCACCAGATCATCGTCCAGATCCCCGCCAAATAAATCCCTGTCCATGCCGGATTCATTTAGTAAAACACCTTCATTGTCTTTGCGATCCAGGCTGATTGAATGAACTGGTAAATCGGTATCATATGACGGATCCAGACTATCTCTCAGCAATTTCTTTTCGGTCTCACTCACATCGCTTTCATTGCGCAGATTATTTTCATCCGGTTCATCCGCATCATCGTCATCCAGTAAATCGCCGGCTTCTTCATCTGCTGAAGAAATGGTGGTATCGCCGGGAATGACGGATGCATTTTTTAATTTCTGACCGGCCCCCGGTATATCGCTGAGTTCAGGCAGATCCAGAGTGACCTGTTCCGGTTTTAATTTTTCCTGATCTTCCGCAGAATCCTGTATGTCGTCGCGTAAGTAATTTTTGTTTGTCATGTGCATTCATTTAACTTGTAGTGCTTAAAAATTCGTGCCAGTATTTATTAACGCGGGCATATGTTTTTATAGATTCCTGAAACCATTTATATGAAAAATTTTATCATTTTGCCATTCACGGTTCTCATGCTGATTCTTATTTCATGTAATAACGGCGCGAATCAACCGACTCCCAGGAGCACTGATACAACCGTGAATACCGGTGGTCCGGATTCGGCGGCGAACAATGGCATTCTCCCTCCATCGGGTGCACCCGGCAATGCGAATAATTCATCGCTGGCTGATACTGCCTATAAATCAAAAGATTCCACCGGGAAGAAGTAAACTTGAGTGTGGTGAGTGTGGAAGGGTACTGGTCATTTCATTTATTCATTGATCGGGGAGAAGGTAGGAATTCAAAATTGAATTTGAATAAAGGACGTTTGGAAATAGAGTTTGGGCTTTACGGCTTACGCTTTCAGCCTCCTCAGGATTTCCAGACAGGCCCTGCTGTTATGATAGGGACATTTCCAGATGCCAGCTTTATCCTGTCCTGCCATTTTCTTTCGATACCGGTTGATACCCCATAGCCATTCCCCATGATTACTGTCCAGAATATAATGCCGGATAAACTGCCAGCTTTTCATAAGGGCTTTTTTATAAACTGGATTTCCGGTCAGCTGAAAGGCATTGCAGAAACCAATCAGGGCTTCTGCCTGTGGCCACCAGTGTTTTTCAAATATTTTTTCATCTGTCTTTGTATTGCATTCATACCAGAGTCCGCCATCTTCATCGAGGCCCTCCATAGCGGCATTTGTAATGGTCAGTGCGTTTCTCCTGGCCGTTTGAATTGACTCATGATCATTTATAGATTCCGCACAGGACTGAAGCAGCCAGCCAGCTTCAATATCGTGTCCGTACGAAATCATCGAACTGTTCATTTGCCAGTCATCAGTAAAAAAAAGCCCCAGGTGATGGCTCTGATGATCGATTATTTTCTCATCAAATATTTTTAATAAATGGATGACATCAGTTTTCAGATTTTCCGAAGGCCATACTTCATAGAGATTTGCATAAGCTTCCACAATATGAAGATGCGTATTCATGGTCTTGGAGGCATTTTCATCTTTGGCACTGAGTCTTTTGTCGCCGAGAAATGACCAGTCCCTTGCAAATGCGTCGATATATCCGCCATGCAGCGGATCACGGCTGAATTTTTCAATGAGCCGATACCAGCTCAGCGCCAATCCGAGTGCTCTTTCATCTTTTGTGACGCGGTAGTATTCACTCATCCCATAGATACCAAATGCCTGTGCGTATACCTGCTTATGTCCGTCCAGCATATTACCCTGATAATCGACGGACCAGTAAAGTCCTCCGAAATCAGGGTCCGAAATAAATTCCGCGATATAGTTAAAGGCACGACTGGTTAATTCGAGATATGCCGGAGTTTGTGTATAACGGTAAGCGGCAGAAAAACTCCACAGCATTCTTGCATTCAGCACCGAACCTTTGGGATCCAGCGGATGCGCTTTATTATCCTCATCGATTCTGCCTACAAAACCGGCATGATCCTGATCGATCGAATAATCCTGCCAGTAACGAAGAATATGCCGGAGCTCTGATTC
>DASXKM010000282.1:0-3786 GCA_036496825.1 Puia sp.
CTCAATAAATGGATGGATTCACTGTCGGGTTTAGCCTCCGCGGTTTCCAGTCTCTGCAAATATTGTTTATTGAATTTAGTGCCAATCAAATCGGACAAATCCTGCAATGAAAATCCATTCATCTTGCGAGCAGCTTTTAACCGTTCTGAAAAGTGCTTCATGGATGTTTATATAAATAAGGTTTTGTAGGTAGCCTTCCCTGGACAAATCTAATTTATTTTTCCATTTTGTCCAATTTTATGATTACTCTCTATTACTACCTCTCATCGAGAACAAGGCTTATGCAGAGGGTTCGATAAAAAGCTCTTCATCGGAAATAGATTTGTCCTGTTATACCATGCCTGGCTAAGTGAATTTATTATTCCTGCCGAATCCAGCTCCCATATACGTAAAAAAAAGTTATAAAAAAGGGTGTTTTCACCCTATGTTTAAACTCAAACTCAATGAACTTTACAGTCGATCAGTTTTATTCCAGGTGTAAACAATTAGTAAATGCTCATCCCTATGTCGATTCCATTCACTTACGTGTTCAAAAACAATTCTTTCGAATCAAAAGCAACGCTTTGCGCCCATAAATCTGCCATACACTATCTGGTTGTATTGCCAGACGAATCTGAAGTGGCAATCACCTCTTTAGAGTATGAGGGTACTGATAGAATATGCTGGGTGCAGGCCAACAGGCTGGATGATATTCTCGTTCCGACCGAGCAGGTCCAGGCGATGGGCGAAGCGATGAACGAGGTTTTAAGAAAATTATAATGGATTAATGGCGCCGCTTTCCAGTTGGTACCAAATTTATTTTATGTTCCGGAAAATTAGGTATTGTGGATGTTTTAACCGGAAAGCTCTCTGCACCTCACCCTTCTCAACGATGTTTAAGTGTACGGACAGATATATCACGGAGGAAACCTTCAGGTTGAAGGCTCCAAAAAACAAAGGAAATTTGACCCTGGTCCGTATAATACTGGGTTTCTACAGTAGTGATAAAGATCATTTCAAGATCAAAATAAGCGAATCTTCCGGCTTTGTCGCGGCGATATATAGAAAATGAAACTTGACGATGATCCTCACCTCCACTTTATCTGATTCAATGAATTGATCAGGTACCTCAAGTTGTTCTGCGTTCAATTGATCTACTATTTCCCGGGTAGTGATAATTTCCAAACCCGAATCGAATAAAAGCGCCAACATCTGAAGTTAGATCATATCAATAAAAATATTGGCATCTGTAACAGCAATTTTCATCAGGCAGCATGGTCAAGTATTGCTCGAAAATCTCCCAGTTTTTGATTATTTAATGAGGCAGCTTTTGAGGTCGATATAATTTCTTCCGCTACTGCCCGGAATAGTAATAAAAGAAACCTGTCCGAACCTTCTACTATATCATTATGAATCAAAAGGCATCTTAGCCGTATCAGATGGTATTAATGATTTTCCTCAGGAGGTGTAGCATTCCGTGTGATTTCACAACGTTCCCTTAGGCGTTCCGAAGTACAACATTTCCCCGATGATAGTTGCATCTTCAAATTGCTGTTTAATGACAACGTTCACACCACCTGAAACCCATTCATTCATTACCTCCTTGAACATCGCAAATTGTGTGTAATTCGCTAAATAGAAACTGAAGTCTTCAACATTTCCATCATAACGAACAGATATCTTGTTGTTGTCTCCGTCAGCATCGCGCTCAACAATTCTTCCCTGCGAACCACCAACGCCGGGCTCACCCATCGTCCTGAATTGAAATCCATTAAACGAATCAAGGTACACCGCCGCACTTTCAATTTTGCTGATGGAATAATGCGCATCACCGAAATCAATGCCATTGGATGAGAAAATAAGTCTGCGTTCGTCGCAGTTCCGCATTTTAATCTTTTCGTTATTTCCATACTTCACATAGACAGGAACAGCTACGAACATCATAAATAAAATGAATGTTGGTATAGTCGACATATTATGCACCAACGGTATGGCAATGAAAATACACACGATCCATACGCCGATGACGATGAAGCCGGTTGGATTGGATTGATAAACACGGGTGGAAACAGCATTTGCCATAAGAACCGGTTATAACTTGAATATCAATATTATGATATTTGATAACGGAAAATAAGATTATAGATAAATTCATTTTCCAAGTCACCTTAACCTTTAACAAAAGTGGAAAACAGGCGGACAGTCCGAATGATTTCTATAAGAAGACAGGTAGACTCCCCCGGAATAATAGTAATTTGAAGGGAATTTTTAAAACTGAAAAATTTGAGGAAGCAAGGATTTTGGAACTTGAGTCACATCCGTTTTTTATTGCAACACTTTTTGATCCGCAGGATAATTCAAACATACAATCACCCCACAAACTGGTCATACTCAATAATGCCACGCAACTTTCTGTTCACTGTTGTGGCGCTCCGATATGATCACTTCCGCTGGTATATCAGTTTCCCCTGCAGGATTGTATAGATGACTTTGTCAAAAGAAAGGATATCGTTTGCGGGATCTCCGGCCAACAGTACAATGTCGGCGTCCATACCGGGAACGATTTGTCCGGTCTCGTTGGCAAGACCGAATTTTTTTGCAGGTGCCGTTGTAAGCATCGCAAGGATCTGCCGGAAATTGAGACCGGCGCCGCTTAGCAGACTGAATTCATCACCCGTTGAATAATCGGAAATATATCCCACATCGGTTCCGAATAATAAGTTACCTCCCGCTGCGGAGAAGTCATGCACCTGTTGCTGCGCCACACGAACAAGCGGATTCTGGATCGGATCTTTTACTCCGTTTTTCTGAAGCTCTTCCTTCCAGAGTTTTAGTGTGGGGATAACCGACATCTTTGCTGCGATCATCAAACGTATCGTATCCGCGCTCCAGGGCCTGCCGCCGTCGGGCGTTGTATGCGCAAGAATATCCACTCCGCCTTCCAGTGCAATGGCGAGACCCTGGTTGTCGGTGGGATGTGCAAAAACCGGTTTGTTCCGGTGATGCGCTGCCTGCACAATGGCCCTGACAATCGGGAGGGACATATGCACAGTTCCATGTCTGGTCGGTGATCCGGTCCAGAGTTTGATGCCATCTGCACCTGAATCAATCTGCTGCCGCACATGCAGTATGGCCGCTTGCGGATCGTTAGCCTCCGGAAGTTTCAGCGGTTCGATATAAAAAGGACTTCCGTTGGGTGGCACGAGCGGAACGCCTACGGTATAAATAACCGGCCCGGAAACACCGCCTGTTTTGATCCTGTTCCGGATTCGCAGTGTCTGTTGAATGTCCAGCTCCGCAAGATCAAATACATGAGCAAAACCATGGCTGGTCAGCATGTCGGCCATCTGCTGATCAAACCTGTCTGCGGGAATCGTATCCGCATGATTCCATTTGGGTTCGATAAAATGCACATGACAGTTCCAGAAAGCGGATACCAGGATCATGCCCTTGCAGGATATGATGCGACAGGATTTTGGTATGGTGATTTTACCGGTGCTGCCAACGTTTACAATTTTTCCGTTCCGGATCAGTACGGTGCCATTTTCTATGGGTGCCGCAGAAGGAGACGAATATATCCGTGCTCCCACGAGGGCCAGATCGCCGGAAAATTTGGCAGACTGGCTAAATAGGAAGTTTGTAATAAAATAAAAAGCGCACAACAGGAATATTCGAATCTTCATATGATTGATAACTTAAGCATTGATACTGACCTGTATAGTTGATCATCATTAAACAGACCATAGCAATAAATAATGAAATGGCCCTCCATACAAATGCGGTATGTTTGCCATCACTTAAAAAGAG
>DASXKM010000283.1:0-3065 GCA_036496825.1 Puia sp.
AATGGTTCCCCTGAGGATCGGCTTGCATATTGGCGAAATATTTTTTGAAGACGGCAAAGTCTTCGGCGACGGGGTGAACGTAGCATCCCGGATACAATCACTGGGGGTTGCAAACTCCGTTCTCTTTTCATCCGAGATCAATAACAAATTAAAAAATCAGCCTGAGTTCAAAACTGCCCTGATCGGAAAATTCCGGTTTAAGAATGTGGATGAATCAATGGAAGTATTTGCACTGGCTAATGAAGGATTTGTCGTACCGGATAAAAAGAAAATGGAAGGTAAACTGCAGGAGAGAAAAATTGCAGGCAGTAAATGGATACCGGCCCTGGTATCCGTATTCATATTAACAGCGGCTTTTTTTATCTACCGGAGCCTGATCCGTGTGAACGGATTTTCCGAGGGTGAAAAAACGATTGCTGTTTTACCCTTTGAAAATGTCGGCGTCATGGATACCGAAATTTATATTTCAGACGGCATCACGCAGGACATCATAAAAAATCTTTCAAAAATATCTTCTCTTCAAAAAGTGATCGGCTGGTTTTCTGTCCGGAGTTTTAGAAAAACGTCCAAGACCCTGAAGGAAATAGCCGATGAACTGGGGGTGGCTGCGATTCTCTCCGGTACGATGGAACGGCACTCGGATAAGATTCATATCATTGCCGAACTGATTGAAGTAAATACAAACAAAAGACTCTGGGGGGATGATTTTGAATATGAAACAAAGGATATTCTTTCCATTCAGTCGAAGGTTGCCGGTGAAATTGTCAAAGCCCTGAAAGCAAATGTAACCCCGCAGGAAAAAAATAATATTTCCAGGCATAATACCGATAATGTGGAAGCCTATAAATATTATTTAAAGGGCAGAAATTTCTGGAATGCAAGAAGCAGAACAAGTTTCGACAGTGCAGAAGCCAATTTCAAACGGGCCATCCAGATGGATCCCCATTACGCACTGGCTTATGCAGGTCTGGCCGATTGTTACACATATAATTTTCAGGGAATGAGTCAGCTGGAGGCAATCCCTATTGCCAGGGGATATGCCAACCGGGCGCTGGAATTAGATAGTAATCTGAGCGAAGGACTTACATCCCTGGGATTCATCCAGCACAATTTCGATTTCGAGTGGGACAAATCAAGAAAAACATTGGAACGGGCCATTGACCTGGATCCGAATAATCCCATCGCCCATTTGTATTATGGAAATCTTTTGCAGTACACCGGGCATACGGCGGAAGGATTAAAGGAAGCTGAAAAAGCCGCCGCGCTGGACCCTCTGGCATTTGGTGCCAACTGGGTACTTGGCAGAAATTATTATTTTGCGGGCCTGAATGAGCAGGCGATTGACAGGCTTGATAAATTGAAACCAACACCCTTGCAGGCAGCCGTCGTTGCCTGGTCGCTGGGACTCGTGTATGCCCAGAAAAAAATGTTTCCCGAAGCGATACAGCAATTCGATAAACTTTCAACAACAGATCACAATGCCAACCCGATCGACTATTATGCACTCATGCAGAGTTATGGCTATGCATTGGCCGGAGACCGCGACAAAGCGAAGAAATTATTGGGTAATACATTAAAATTGACGGGCGTGTGGTTGTCTCCTTACCGGATTGCCCAGACTTATACCGCATTGGGCGAATATGATAAGGCCCTGGAACAATTGGAAAAATCCTATGATATGCGGGACCTGCATTTGTTTTGGATAAAAGTGGATCCCGGCTTTATTCCGATCCGGAATAAACCGCGGTTTATCAACCTGATGAAAAAAATGAACCTGGAGTGAAGTCGGGTGCGCAGGGGTGCGGCGGTCAGACTTATTCGCGGGTAACTATTAAACTGCCTTGCTAAAAACGTCCAGCGACACTTTAAACTTCTGAGATAGTTTTGCCCTCAACTCATCCGTCAGTTCCTGCCTGTAATTCAGGATATCGGATATACCACTCTGGCTGATCCCCAGGGTTGTTGCGAGGTCGCTGGAGTTTATCTTATTTGCCTTCATTAAATTATCCAGGACCTCAATCGGATCGCGCTGCGGTGCCTTTGGTATAACAGAAGACGTTGTGAGATGATCGGCATCCCATTTCCCGATCAATGAAATCAGGTGTTGTATGGATTCTTTTTCCAAATCGGATTTCTCCTTTATCCATAACATCTTTTCGAGGTAGCTCTCGTACGATTTGTACTGAGCCAGGGACTTAATGGGTTTGTATTGCAAGGTTGACAGGAATTTTTATTCGCAGAGTGGCAAGATACGAAGCATTCTGTTAGTTTGCAATATGCATGCCAGGGCAGCCCTATTTTTCAGTATATTGTATAGATCAATTGATCCTGTTATAACTCATCATAATGCATGAAAGATCTGGAACCCATATTGAATGTACTGAGTAACTATTACGCCGGATTTGTACTGAGTGAAGAAGAACTCAGGCTTTTACGTGACTGGCTGGCAGAATCAGCCACGCATCAGAATATGTTTGACCAGCTGAATAACAAAGACGGCATGCAATTTATTATGGGATCCACTGAAAGAAATATTCGTGAAAAAATACAAATGCGCCTGATTGAGATGGAAGAAACGGAAGGCACAACATGAAAAACATATTAGCTTTTTTGCTTTTCTTTTCGGTCGTTTGCCCGGCTATGAGCCAGACTGTCCAAATGGTTCAGGATGCTCAAAATATCCAGGCCCTGCTCGATAGCATGTCGCGGTCCTGGAACAGGCATGACGCCAGGGCTTTTTCCATGGAATTTTCAGAGGACGCAGATTTCACCAATACTTTGGGCATGACGGTCTATGGCAGGGACTCCATTGCAAAATTTCAAGAAAAGTCTTTTGCGACCGTTTTTAAAAACAGTACCCTGAATATTACGGGCAAAAAAATCAGGTATATCACCAACGACCTGACTGGCGTGGATGCAACCTGGGAAATGGCAGGAGCACAAACACCAGACGGAAAAGAAATTTCGCCCAGAAAGGGTTTAATGAATATGCTGATGGTAAGGTACAGCAATCGATGGCTGATCCTGATCATGCATAATATGAATATCCCGGATTCGTGAAGACT
>DASXKM010000284.1:0-2173 GCA_036496825.1 Puia sp.
ATATTTTGATTTGTTGCCATAATCATATATTTTATCAGGTTAATAATGAAAATATGTTCCTTCCATATTCCTCAATAGTTATACCAACTAAGCAAAAAATATCTTAATATTATATAGGAACCTGTCATGCGGGCAACTCTACAATAAAAGACGTACCCTCTCCTTCTTTCGAATCTACTCTCAATAAACCTCCGTGGGATCTGACCGTATCGTAACTTAATGATAATCCCAGCCCTGTTCCTGCCCCGGCTGGTTTTGTTGTAAAGAAAGGCTGAAATATTTTATTCATGATATCGGGTGAAATACCGCCACCATTGTCCCTGACTATAATTTGTATTTTATCGTTTAATTTTTTTGTGCTCACCGAAACAATGGGTTCATAAGGTCCGGCGTACAGCTTTTTCTTTTCCGAAACAGTATAAAATGCATTGTTGTAAAGATTCAGCAATACCCGTCCGATATCCTGAGCCACCATATTTACTTTACCGATTTTATCATCAAAATCCGTTTGGAGTGATACATTAAATGATTTCTCCCGGGCGCGAAATCCATGAAAACTCAATCGTAAATATTCATCTGCAAGCGCATTGATATCAGCAGGCTCTTTTAGTCCTTCGCTCGTACGCGAATGTTGCAGCATACCTTTCACAATCGCATCGGCCCGTTTCCCGTGATGATTTATTTTTGTTTCATTGTCAATAATATCATTTGCCAGGGATTTTGCTTCTGCCATATTCCCCTTCTCCAGCGCCTCTTTCATTTCCACCAGCAATTCTTTATTTACTTCAGAAAAATTATTTACAAAATTCAAAGGATTCTGGATTTCATGGGCGATGCCCGCTGTGAGTTCACCCAGGGAAGCCATTTTCTCCGATTGTATGAGTTGCGTCTGGGTTGCCTTTAATTCTGAATAGGCTTTTTCAATCTCGGCCTTTGATTTTTGTTTGTGCTGGTTACTTCGCCACAACAATATGGCAATCACCAGAAGGGCTAATAATCCCGCAGTCAATCCGTAAACCTGAACCCGGTTCCTGTATTTCGCTTCACTGGCCAGCAATTTTTCCTTTGTTAATCTTTCATTGAAGGAAATGTTCTGAATTTCCCTGTCGTTATCCACGCCATAAAAACTGTCTTTCAGCTGCTGATCCAATTCAGCGTATTTAATGATGCTGTCTTTATTTCCTGTCTGTTTGTAAACAGCTGCCAGGTTATCCAACGCCTCGAGTATATTTTTCCTTTCCGAATTTCCCAATTCCCATGACCTTGTAACAATTCTTGCATAATAAACGGAAGAATCCAGTTTGCCCATCTTTCTGAATAAAGTGGACATGCCGCTATAAATTTGCAAAGTGTCGCCGGGAATATCGTTTTGTAAGGTCAGCACAAGTGATTTGCGATAATTTTTCAACGATTGCGGATATTCTCCCTGCATGCTCTGGATAGTGGCGAGGAGATAAACAGGAAACTCCCAGTCTGCTCCATTAAAAAGTTCTTTCATGTCCACCGCTTTTTGAACATAGACTTGAGCTGAATCCGGATGATTCAACAAAATATAGGTTTGACCAATTTCGGCCAGGTATAAAGGCTCGAGGCGATTGTCCGGGAACACATTCAGCTGGCCCATTATATGGTGGTTCTCTGCCAATTTTAATCCGGTCAGTCCGTGAAAAAGTGCATTTTTATAATCTCCTGCTTCCCTGTACGTGCCCTGTAATATTAATTTCGCACTACCCATGGAAATACTGTCACCCAGAGACTCATATATATTTAAAGCATTCAAAAGATATTGGACAGACTGTATGTAATCGACCTCCGAGCTGCCCATGATCATCAGACAATCTGCTTCCTTTTTTTCGTTACCTAATTTTTTTGCCAGTAAAAGTCCCTGCTGTGCATATTGAAATGCCAATTCCGAATGAGGGCTGCTACTCACTACGGCTAACCGGATGAGTGCATTACATGTATTGGTATCACCCGCGTTTTCACTGACTATTTTTTTTAAACTGTCTTCAACGGTCTGACTTTGTGCATTCAGATGGAGTGCCAGCAAAAGCCATAAAAGGCAAAATTTAATTATTTGAAAGAAGCGGGTAACAAAGGTATTTTCCCGGTTGGCTGTGAATAATCCTGCATCTGGATGAAGAAGTTGCTTCATTAAAAGAATACTCAGTTA
>DASXKM010000285.1:0-2534 GCA_036496825.1 Puia sp.
TAATTGCTGGGAAGAAGAAGTGTCCATCAATCCAGGGCAACTGACAGAGGCCGGCGGATTGTATGCAGTCAAATCACTGATATCGGCTACAGAAGCCCTGAAAGATAAAAAAATTGATGCCCTGGTTACTGCGCCTATTCATAAAAAGAATATTCAGTCTGCCAATTTTGCCTTCACTGGTCATACTCCCTATTTAAAGCAGGCCTTTGCTGTAAAGGACGTATTGATGCTGATGAGTTCCGAAAATTTTCGCGTGGGGCTTGTTACGGAGCACCTTCCTGTAAGCGAGATCGCTAAAAATATTACCAGAGAAACCATTATTTCCAAATTGAATATCATGAAAGAATCCCTGATCAGGGATTTTGGTATCGATAAACCACGAATTGCCGTTCTCGGTCTTAATCCTCATGCGGGCGATGACGGTCTGATCGGACGGGAGGAGGAAGATATTATTAAACCCGCCATCAAGGATGCCAAACATAACATGTTAGCATATGGACCTTATAGTGCGGATGCATTTTTTGCCCGCAACCAGCAACAAAAGTTTGACGGCGTTCTGGCCATGTATCACGATCAGGGACTGATTCCTTTTAAATCCCTGGCCTATGGGGAGGGCATTAATTATACTGCAGGATTACCAGCCATCCGAACTTCACCCGATCATGGTACCGCTTTTGATATTGCCGGAAAAAACAAGGCGGACACCGGTTCTTTCCTGGCTGCGGTATATGGGTGCCTGGACATCTATCAGAGAAGGAAGGAATTCGCTGAAAATCAAAAAAATCCGCTAAAGAAAATGGGGTCAGTTGTACTTGCGGGTGCGGAAGATGAAAAGATTGATGAAGGTTGAGACTTACTTTTTTGAGTCAGCTATTGCATTTACGGATTTCGCAAACTATCTTTGAAACTACCCCTGATCTAAATCTATCCGATCGAAACCCGTCATAAACTATCTGAGAATCCTTTCCAAATAGTAATTGAGCATTTAGTTGTTATATCCGATCCCTCTTCTTTTGAATGACCTGCTGTTTTTCCCTTTAAGCTGAGCATCATCAATTTGTTCACTTTCTGAAAATTTCAAAATGAAAAGGATCATTCAATTCAGCCTTTACCTGTTGCTGGCATTACCCGCAAGTTTATTAGCAAACACCCACCATTTATCCCTTAAAGAAATTCCTGACACCAGTTCCAATAACACAAGTAACTCAAAAAGCATCACCCTGCAAGGAAGTCTTTCGGCTTTCAATGCATCTTATGGCAGAAATTACTTTGAACTTAACTGGAGCACAGTCACCGGAGAATTTGATCACTATGTTATCGAACGGAGTTTGGACGGCGAAAAATTCGATGCAATCGGAACCGTCGAAAATAGGGCAGCCGTAAAGGAAGGTCAGTTTAATTTCCGCGATCATTTCCGCACATCAATTGCTCTAAACAATGATTTTTATTATCGCCTGAAACAGGTGGAAGCCAATGGAAATATTGTGTACTCCAAAGTGCTGATTGCAAGAATGTTTAATACCAAAAGCCTGGCATCTCTGAGTGTGACACCCGATCCACTGGCGAATGATATTCTCGTGAATGTACAGTTGAACGAGGATTCTTATGTTATGATGAAAGTAAAAGACGAAAAAGGCAACCTGCTTTTGAAAGAAGGACAGAAAGCCGAATTTGGCGCAAATACTTATACGCTGGAAGGCACACACAATCTGCATCCGGGTCTTTACACGCTGGAAGTGACTGTAAACAGCAAAGAAAGAATGATTATGAAACTGTCCAAAGGATAGTTTCTAAAGAGTATATCTGGTAGCCGAATTACCGGAATTGTAAAGCCCTCCCGTTAAACAACGTGGAGGGCTTTTAAATTGTGAGAATGTGGAAGAGTAGTTATGAGCGAATGCGGGAAGGGAATGTGGAAATGGAATTTTGGAAATGGAGTAAGTCTAAATAACCGATAAATATGACTGCAGGCTTTTAACATACAACTCAAAAGCTTTCGAACCAGCATCCGTTATTTTGCAAATCGTATGCGGATAATTGTCTTTAAAATCCTTGGTCACTTCGATATATCCGGCTTCCCGCAATTTGTTTATCTGAACACTGAGGTTTCCGGCCGTTGCCTTAGTTCTTTCTTTCAAAATAGAAAAGTCTGCCTCTTTTTCCCGCATCAGCAGGGAAATAATTGCCAGCCGGAGTTGCGAATGTAACATCGGATCCAGGTCCTTGAATAAATTCATATTCCCGTGTTTATTGACATTTCGCTAATTCTTCTTCCGCTCTTTGAAGGCCCCAGTTTGGCCATAATGGTTTTGGTTTATCTACTTTATATAATGCAATTGCTTTTTCAAATAACGGTTTTGCTTTGTCCTTGCCTCCTCCAAACGCGGGCGGCGTATTCATTATACTTTCTCCTTTCAGATAATATATACGCGGATTGTCTGGATTTAACTGTGTGGCGGTTTCAAGGTCCTTTCCGGCTTGCATGCCGTATGTCTGCCAACGGGTTTGTGGATCCACCATCATCTGTTGGGTAG
>DASXKM010000286.1:0-12556 GCA_036496825.1 Puia sp.
TTTTGTGGATCCTGAATTTCATGGAGCTCTGTCAAGGATTTATAAATTTACTGTAGTGTACGCCTCTTTTGCATTTATTATTTCTCTGGTTCGGGAAGTGATCAAAGACATGGAAGATATGGAAGGTGATGCACGTTATGATTGCCGTACAATGCCATTGGTTTGGGGACTGAACGCGGCAAAATTCTTCTGTGTGTCCTGGCTGACCGTATTAGTGGTAGCACTTATTTTTATTCAATTTTATGTATTACAGTTCAGATGGTGGCTGACGATCATCTATACCTGTTTCGGTGTAATTTATCCCATCCTGCGCGTTCTGAAGAAATTAGGAAGGGCCGATCAGCCCGGCCAGTTTCATCAACTTAGCCAGATCGTAAAAGCGATTATGCTGATGGGTATTCTTTCCATGATATTTCTAAAATTTTATACTTCATGGATAGGATAATCCTGGCTTCGGCGTCGCCCCGTAGAAAACAATTACTTGAGTGGGCGGAAATTCCTTTCGATGTCATTCCCAGTGAGTCAGACGAAATGGTTCCCGATCAGTTACCTGTATCTGAGCTCCCTGTTTTCCTTGCCAGTCAGAAGGCCGCCATTGTTCGAAAAATAACTGCACCTGAAAGGATTATACTGGCGGCTGATACAATTGTAGTACTTGATCAGGTAATACTTGGCAAACCTCTTGACAGATCCGATGCCGTTCGGATGCTTTTGCTGTTATCGGGAAAGGTTCATGAAGTGATTACCGGTGTTTCCCTAACGAACGCTAAAAAAGAAATTCTTTTTGCTGAAACGACACGGGTTCGATTCCACTCTCTCACACGTACTGAAATTGAACATTATGTTGATCATTACCAACCTTACGACAAGGCTGGGGCTTATGCCATCCAGGAATGGATCGGAGTTACCGGCATACATTCCATTGACGGAGATTTTTATAATGTCATGGGCCTGCCAGTAAGTCGGGTACTTCAGGAGCTGAGATCGTTTTAATGCAAAGCATTAAACGATCTCAGTATGGAAGTTTGGAAGTTATAGATTATTAGTTTCTTAGTCAAGTACTTCCAGACTTCCACACTTCCAGTCTTCCAGTCTATACTTGGCTCTCGTTTTTTCATCATTCGCATGTGTTGTTTTCACTTTTTCGCTGATCTTATCATGTATTATTTTTAATAGAATTCATGATCTGATGACAGAAAAATTATTACAATTTATTTGGAAATACAGATATTTCAATCAGCAAAGATTGGAATTGACCACCGGGGAGTCGCTGATCATAGATTATCCCGGCGAAATGAACACTTGTCAGGGACCCGATTTCGTCAATGCACGAATTCGAATCAATGGTCAGAGCTGGATTGGAAGTGTGGAACTGCATTTGTACTCATCAGGATGGGAAAAACACAGTCATACAGAAGACGGGAATTATCTAAATGTGATGCTTCATGTTGTATGGAAACAGGACCGGCTCGAGATTAAACGAAATATTCCGCAACTTGAATTGTGCAACCGAATTCCAAAGATCATGCTTGACACATACGCCGGCTGGATGTCCAGACCGGCTTTTATTCCCTGTGAATTATCGGCGTCAAAAACAGGTTATCACAAATGGGAAAACTGGGCATCTCATTTATTGATTATGCGCCTCAACAGGAAAATGCATCAAATCCTGGATTCTCTTCGCTTGAACCAATATCATTGGGAAGAACAATTGTGGTGGATGATTGCCAGAAATTTCGGTAGCCCGGTCAATGCGGCAACTTTTGAATCAATTGCCCGAAGCATCCCTTTTCCATTGCTCGCAAAACATAGAAATCACTCTGTTCAGCTGGAAGCACTATTTATTGGACAGGCCAACCTGCTAGACAGAACATTCTATGACCCCTATCCAATAATGCTCAAAAGGGAATATGAATTTCTCAGAATAAAATACCGTTTAAATAAGATGTATGAACCGGTTCATTTCCTTCGCATGAGACCGGAGAGTTTTCCAGGTATCCGTTTGTCCCAACTCGCAGCCTTTTGTGAACATTCGGCTGGCCTGTTTACCTGGATACTGGAATGTGAAACTATAATACAGATAAGAAAAAAACTTTCAGTCAAAGCAAATGATTACTGGAATAATCACTACATTTTCGATAAGACTTCTATTTTCAGGGAGAAAATGGTTGGCCGGGATATGTGTGATAATATTATAATCAACAGCATCATTCCTTTATTGTACACATACGGGAAAATGATTCCTGATACCGCGGCTTTGAAAAAAGCTTTTTTTTGGCTTGCGCAAATGCCTGCAGAACAAAACGAAATGATGAACAGCTGGAAGCGTATAGGCGTTTCTGTAAAAAAAGCAGCGGGCTCACAGGCTTTAATCGAATTAAAAAAGCAGTTCTGTGACCAGAGGAAATGTCTGGAGTGTGAGATCGGTAAACATTTGTTGCAGCCGGAATCTCCTCAATAACTGGAAAATTTTTCCGCAGCCGTCGGCCAGTTAAAATTCAGTTCCACCTTTATTTCGGGATGAATACTTAACATCACCGGACAGGTTTCTGCAGCTCTTTGAAGGATGATGATTTGTTTTTCACTTACGTGTAGATTATCAGGCATATGAAATGTTAAAGAAACACCTGACATTTTACGAGGTTCCGCCTTCATCATCTTTTGAATCTCGATCCGGGTACCTTTTAAATCAATTTTATGGTCGCGTGCTTTTTGACCCATGATGGTCATCATGCAGGATCCCAGGGCGGTTGCCACGAGATCTGACGGCGAAAATCTTTCTCCTTTCCCCTGATTATCAACAGGCGCATCCGTTTCTATGGTAGTACCAGATGCAATATGCAGAGCAACCGTTCTAAGTTCTCCCTCGTAAATAACTGTAGAGGTCATACATTTTTTCTTAAATTTACAGCAGTAATTCCAATCATGCCGGTAAAAAACGCCTTGTTTCTACTTTGCCTTACCCTGATTACCGTTCCAGTCCTGTCCCAGCAATCCGGCACACCTGTTTACAGCAACGATAAAAATGGTGCAAAAAAACAGCGGATAAATCAAATGATGAAAATGGAGGAGGAGGGTAATCTGATTTTTAATCATTATAATGTTTTTGGATTTAAACTGGCCACCAACGGGTATGGACTCTTTTACGAAAGAGGTAAATTTATTACCAATACTAAAACCCGCATTCTCAACTTTGAACTGAATGAAATTAAGGATCCGAAAGATCATAAAGAAGCCGTTTCAGGAGACGGTTATACTTATAACTATGTTTCGGTTGGTCGGCTGAATAATTTTTATGAGCTCAAGGTATCTCTTGGCCAGCAAATGCTCCTTGGTGGGAAAGGAAATAAAAACGGGGTTGCGGTAACCTATATTTATAGCGGCGGATTGTCACTGGGCATGCTCAAACAATATGTACTCAATGTGTATCCTGCCCAGAGCCTTTATTCAATCAAAAGTACTTATCCAACCATATTTGACAGCGCCTATATTGTGTATGATGCCCTTGGATTAGGAGGCGGATGGAATCACCTGACTTTTTCTCCCGGTTTAAATGCCAAATTGGCCATGCGCTTCGATTACGGCAGGTACAATACAAATATTGCAGCTTTCGAGACCGGGGTAACGGCTGAGTATTATTTGAATGAGATGCCACTGATGGCATATGTGCCACCCAAGCACCTGTTCTTCAATGCTTACATCACCATCATGTTCGGAAAACGAAAATGACGGACTGAAAATATGCCGGTTTCATTGTAACTTTGTGATTTGGATCTTATATGCAGGAATTACCCGTTATTTCTTCTATTGATACGACTGAAACCCGTAATAGAAAACCGAACTGGCTTCGTGTTAAACTTCCCATCGGAGAAAATTTCAAACAGGTCCGCAACCTGGTTGACCAGCATAAACTGCATACCATTTGCGAAAGCGGCAATTGCCCGAATATGGGAGAATGCTGGGGTGCGGGTACTGCCACTTTTATGATTCTCGGAAACATCTGTACCCGCAGCTGCGGATTTTGCGCCGTGGCTACAGGCAAACCACTTCCTGTGGACTGGGATGAACCACAACGGGTTGCTGAAGCGATTTACCTGATGAAGGTCAAACATGCCGTGATAACTTCTGTTGACCGGGATGAAATAAAAGACGGGGGAAGTATTGTCTGGCAAAATACAATCCGCGCTGTGAAATCTTTAAATCCGGATACCACCCTGGAAACTTTGATACCGGACTTCAAAGGAGAATATGAAAATATTTCCCGGATCATTGAAGCAGCACCAGAAGTTGTTTCACATAATATTGAAACAGTGGAAAGACTTACCAGACAGGTGCGAATCCAGGCACGATACTGGAGAAGTATGCAAACTCTTCAGATCCTGAAAAAGGGTGGCATGCGTACAAAGAGTGGTATCATGCTGGGACTCGGTGAACATAAAGAAGAAGTTATTCAAACTATAAAAGATCTTTCAAACTGCGGAGTAGATGTAATTACCATCGGCCAATATCTTCAACCCACTAAAAGACATTTACCCGTTGTCCGGTTTGTTCATCCCGATGAGTTCGCAGAATTCAGGGAGATCGGATACGGACTGGGTCTGGATTATGTGGAAAGTGGTCCTCTCGTTCGATCATCCTATCATAGTGAGAAACATGTTTTTCCGGGTTTTGGCCGGAATCTCTGGCTTGACGAGAAAGCGTTGGCTTCCGGAAACTAAATTCCCTCAAAGAATGCACGGTAACAGACGGCAGTCTGTATGTAACATGCCCTTTGCATGCTACTTGAATGACGAAGAGAAGTCTCTATAATGTCTCTATAAGGTCTGTATAAAGTCTCTATAACGCCCTGTGAATGCATGCGCAATCGATTGTATATATCGAATTATCAATTATTTATGGCAGCTGTTTAATAAAAATGATTATATGACAACAAATGCCATATAATCATATATAAAATCCCGCTCCGGTATTTATGGAGCTGGAGGCGGCGGAGGAGGTGCGGGAGTTCCCGGAGGTGCCGGTGGCTGACCATGGCGGGGCGGTGCGCAACTTACCAGAAATGCCATGCATAACATAGCGATCATAATTTTTTTCATACTACATGATTTTTTAAGTCGCCGGCCAAACCGGCTACCCTTGTATTTGAAAAATCATGCCATCGAATCGAAATTATGATGAGAGTTTTTGAAGTGTAAGGTGATTCGGTTATTGAAGTTATTATGGGACATCCCATACAAGAGCACTGGCCCCCAGGATAGCTGCATCTGATTCGCGCAGGTGGCTGACAAGTATTTTTACACGGTTTTGAAAAACCTGTATCAGGTTTGCCTCCATATGTTCACGCGTGGGTTTGAGAATCAGATCACCGGCTTTTGTTAATCCGCCAAATAAAATAATGGCTTCGGGACTTGAGAACATAACAAAATTGGCAAGCGCCATTCCAAGTATTTTTCCTGTGTAATCGAATATTTCTTTTGCTATTTTATCTCCCTGAATCGCTGCATCATACACTTTTTTGGAATCTATTTCGTCCAGATGAATTTTTCTGAGCAGGCTGTCATCTTTTGTCTTTTCAAGAATTTCTTTAGCGGTCAGCATAACTCCGGTCGCAGATGCATAGCTTTCGAGTGAACCGTATTTACCCGTTCCCTGGTGGTATCTTCCATCCGGAATGATGATAGTATGTCCGAGTTCTCCTGCAAAACCATCATGTCCTAAAATCAAATGTCCGTTTGCCACGATACCGCTTCCCACTCCGGTACCCAGGGTAATCATTATAAAATCCTTCATTCCCTGGGCAGCACCATACATCATTTCTCCAATCGCTGCAGCATTGGCGTCATTGGTCAGGTTAGCTGGTAATTGAAATTTATCCTGAATCAGCTGGGCCAGTGGAATTATTCCTTTCCACGGCAGATTTGGTGCATAGTCAACTGTGCCGGTATAAAAATTACCATTCGGAGCCCCGACACCAATACCCCTTATCCTGCCAGGTCCTCCGACAGTATTAATAAGTGCAAATAACTTATCATGCAGCTCATCTATAAATGTATCTATTTTCTTGTGCTTCTTTGTTGAAAGTTCGCCTGTGAACAATACATTGCCAATACGGTCAACGATTCCGAACTTGGTTCCTGTACCGCCAATATCGATGCCGATGGCGAGAGGCTCAAGCGACACCTGAGCAGAAATTGCTTTTGACATATCCGGATTCTTTTTATTAATGGCCACCTCCAATCTGTTCGTCAAAATTCAAACCCTGACTTTGAAGAATGGTCTTCATTCTGATAGCGAATAACGCCAGTGCGAAGAAACATCCAGCGGCGACAAGATAGGATATATGCATATTACTGGTTGCATCTCCTATAGATCCCTGGAATGGAGGTATAATTGCGCCACCCAAAATCATCATAATTAAAAAGGCTGACCCCTGACTTGTATATTTTCCCAGTCCGGCGACGGACAATGCAAAAATGCTGGGCCACATCACCGAGCAGAAAAGACCGCCAGCCATAAACGCATACACTGAAAAAATACCATGACTGAACACACCAATCAGCATCGCTGCTGTGGCAAGAAGAGCCACCGTCAACAGCGTTTTAACCGGTTTTTGCTGACCGAAGAAAAATGCCGCAATCGCAATAGCCACCCAGGCTGCATATCCATATAAATTTTCAACGTTATTACCGTATGAATGATTGATAAATAGTACAAATGCAAAAGCAATGAATGGAACTACAACGGTTGCAATTTTACGCCCGGTTTCTGATAGATTAAAAACGCTGATTGCGCCTGTCCATCGGCCAATCATCAAACTTCCCCAATACAATGTGATATATTTAGAAATCTCTTTATCCAACAATCCCGTTTCCGTAATATATCCAGGTGTTTTCAGTAGTGCTCCAAAATTATTATCAATAGTAACTTCCACGCCGACGTATAAGAAAATGCCCAGCATCCCTAAAATGAGTTGCGGATATTTCATAGCACCCCAACCGGTGCTGTTTTTGGAAGCACTGCTAAAGGAAAAGAAAAGAACAGCGAAAACAAGTAAAATGGTAAGACCAGTTAATTCCAGTTTACCAATACTTGTAAACTGACCAATAATAATAACAAGTATCATTAACACCGTCAGAGTTACCAGGGATTTTGATGCTTTTGCAGATCCTTCAAATGCAGCGTCATCCTTGCCCTCAGGTAGTTTTGAGAATGCAAAAAACAAAGCAACGGCTGCAAAGACGCCGGCAACAATAAGATACAGGGTATTCACATTAGTCACGGTGACATGCGCATTGGCTGCCGACGGAGTTCCAAACAGAAAATAACTTACGATAATGGGACCCAGGGTTGTGCCGAGAGAATTCACACCACCTGCCAGATTCAATCGGTGTGTTCCTGTAGATGGATCGCCTAATGCAATGGCGAATGGCTGGGCGGCTGTTTGCTGAAGAGAGAACCCAAGTGCTACTATAAAAAACGAACCCAGGATTGCCGGAAACGAATTCATATTGGCAGAAGGAATAATCAATAATGCTCCTACCACAGAAATAAGCAAACCGATCACTATTCCTCTTTTATATCCGATTTTGTTTAATATATCATAGCCTGCAATACTTGAAAACAGGTAGAGTGCTAATGAACCCATGAAATATGCTCCATAAAACGCGGATCCGATCAGTTGTGATTGAAATTGATTTAATTGAAAATGCGTTCTGCAAAATGGAATAAATATTGAATTTGAGGCAGCGATAAATCCCCAGAAAAAGAAAACAATTACTAATGTGGCTAGGGCGCCACTATTCGTCGGCTGTTTAGGTTGGCTCATGAGCAGGCAATCATTTTAAATGAGTGTTGAAAGTAGTTAAAGTTTTGGCTTGATTAAAAATTTTTTCATATAGCATGAAGAATCCCTAAATCCTTCATAAATTGATCTCAATTGTCAGGGGCGCCCTCACCCATAACTTCATCTCATGGAGATTTTACACGTTTCAGCTGAGTGTTATCCCGTTGCAAAAGCAGGCGGGTTGGGGGACGTAGTAGGCGCATTACCAAAATATCAAAAAACAGCTGGGCACATTGCGAAAGTGGTGATGCCGATGTATAAAACTAAATTCCTTTATAACAATGAATTTGATGTAGTTCATAAAGGGTATACCAACCTGGGAAACTGGTGGTTCATTTATACGGTAATTAAAGAAAGAAATAACGTCCTGGGGTTTGATCTTTATCTCATAGACATAAATGGCCTTCTTGACAGGGACAAGATTTACGGATATGATGACGATTCTGAAAGGTTCATTTCATTTCAGATCGCCGTCGTTGACTGGCTTGCTTCGTGGAAACATCATCCTGATGTCGTTCACGTACATGACCATCAGGCTGCACTGATTCCTTTCATGATCAAACATTGTTATCGTTATCAGCACCTGCGCAACATTCCTACTGTACTGACCATTCACAACGCAGAATATCAGGGCTGGCTCAACTGGGATAAGAGTTATTATATACCTGCATGGGACACCTGGAAATCAGGTTTACTGGAATGGAATAAAAGTATCAACGCTCTGGCATGTGGTGTGCGGTGCGCCTGGAAAGTTACAACAGTAAGCTGGAGCTATATGGAAGAACTCCGGTGGTCGGCTAACGGACTGGAGGCACTTTTTGAATACGAAAAGGGCAAATGCTTTGGAATTCTGAACGGAATTGATACGAAAGTGTGGGATCCAGAAACAGATAGTTATCTGGAAAACCACTATAATATTAAATCGAACGCAGTTGGTAAAACAAAGAATAAAGAAATACTTTGCAAGCGATTTGGACTCGATATAGAAAAACCCTTGATCGCTTTTATCGGCAGACTGGTGGGCGAAAAAGGTGCGGATCTTCTGCCACAGGCGATCGGAGATTCATTTTATTACATTGGACGCAAAATGAATTTTCTTATTCTGGGAAGTGGCGCTCCAAATATTCAGGATAGCCTGGAAAGAGTTAGTGTACTCAGCGAAGGTGATTTCAGCATTTTTATCGGTTATGATGAAGCCCTGAGTCATATTATATATGCAGGCGCTGATTTTATCTTAATGCCTTCGCGTGTTGAACCCTGCGGACTAAACCAGATGTATGCCATGCGATATGGAACAGTTCCCATTGTACGGGCCACCGGCGGACTAAAAGACACGGTGAAAGATTTCGGCGATCCGGATGGATACGGAATCAGGTTTAATAATTCCATCGTTGGAGATATCACACATGCGGTGTGGAGGGCTGTTCAATTATTCCAGGAACCTCTTTTAATGGAAGAGCTGAGAAGGAGAATGATGAGACAGGATTTTAGCTGGGAAACCAGTATGCAACAATATCTTGATCTTTATACTTCGTTATAATGAGAATTTAATAAATCAGACGTTATGTCAAAAAAAGTATTAGCTGTTATTTTAGGAGGCGGTGCAGGTACCCGCCTGTATCCATTAACCGCCAGCCGTTCCAAACCAGCCGTTCCTATTGCCGGGAAGTACAGGCTGGTGGACATACCCATTTCAAATTGTCTGAATTCAGGCATCGACCGCATGTTTGTACTGACGCAGTTTAATTCGGCCTCGCTGAACCGGCATATAAAAAATACGTATCATTTCAGCGCCTTCAGCTCCGCCTTTGTCGACATTCTCGCAGCAGAACAAACACCGGATAATCCGACCTGGTATCAGGGCACGGCCGATGCAGTACGTCAATGCCTGCGACATCTGGGCCCGTTCGAGGCGGAATATATTTTAATTCTCTCCGGCGACCAGTTATACCAGATGAATTTTATGGAAATGCTGAACAACCATATCCAGCAAAAAGCAGAAATAACGATCGCTACCATTCCGGTTGCAGACAGGGAAGCTTCCGAATTCGGAATATTAAAAAAAGACAACAAAGGATTTATCACATCATTTATTGAGAAACCCAAAAAAGATGTTCTAAAAGACTGGACGAGTGATACGGGATTATCCATGCAGAGTCAGGGAAGAAACTACCTTGCCTCGATGGGGATTTATATTTTCAACCGACAATTACTCCAGGACCTGCTTCAGAATGAATATGTGGAAGCAACAGATTTCGGGAAAGAAATTTTACCACAGTCTATTGATAAATACAAAGTGGTCAGCTATCAGTATGATGGTTACTGGACTGATATTGGAAATATTTATTCTTTTTTTGAAGCCAATCTGGGCCTCACAAAGGAAATTCCGGATTTTAATTTATTCGACAATAATAATGCTATTTACACAAGGGCCCGTATGCTGCCTCCGGCAAAAATCAGCGGTACTACGCTGGAAAAAACAATCATTGCGGAAGGTTGTATCATAAACGCATCGCGCATTGAAAGTAGTGTAATCGGCATTCGCACCAGGATCGGCATCGGCACAACCATCGTTAGTAGTTATCTGATGGGAATCGATTACTATGAAACCATCGAAGAGATCAAACACGACAAGGAACACGGTCTGCCATCCGTTGGAATCGGCGATCGTTGTTATATCAGAAATTGTATCGTTGACAAAAACTGCCGGATCGGAGATGACGTCAGAATTAATGGTGGCACTCATCTTGAAAATACGGATCATGCGTTGTACACAGTGAAAGACGGCATAGTGGTAGTGAAAAAAGGCGCGGTGATTCCAAACGGCTTTGTGATTTAGATTATAACGATTGATATGGCCACAGCGACTGCCCTTGCCAAAAACAGCCTGGCCGAAAAACCAAGGCTTTCTGTTTGGCAAATTGTAACAATGAGTTTTGGATTCCTGGGAATTCAATTCGGCTTTGCATTGCAGAACGGCAATACCAGTCGGATTCTTCGTTCATTTGGTGCCGATGTTGACCAGTTGCCTGCTTTCTGGCTGGTGGCTCCTCTCACAGGTATGATTGTTCAACCGCTGATCGGTCACTACAGCGATCGCACATGGAATCGTCTGGGCCGGAGAAAACCATATTTTTTAACAGGCGCAATTTTAACATGCCTGGCTCTTTTAATACTTCCCAATTCCGGTTCTTTTTCTTCTGTCATACCCGCCTTGTGGATCGGTGCCGGTATGGTGATGATAATGGATACGTCTATTAATATTGCCATGGAACCTTTTCGCGCACTCGTTGCCGACAACCTTCCCGACAAACAAAGAACACTCGGATTCAGCATACAGACTTTCCTGATCGGACTCGGAGCTGTCGGCGGATCCTATCTTCCCGAATGGATGGGCAAACATGGGTTTAGTCTTCTGCCGGGTCCGAACGGCGTGGCTGATAATATCAGATACTCTTATTATATAGGTGGGGCTGTTCTGATCATTGCGATTTTGGTAACTGTATTTTTTTCAAGGGAATATCCACCGGCTGAATATGAAAAATATCATGGAAAACCCGACACATCACATAAGCGGTCGGGTATCCGTGAAATAATATATGATTTCCGCCACATGCCGAAAACGATGAAGCAACTGGGACTCGTTCAGTTCTTTTCCTGGTTCGCATTATTTTCCATGTGGGTGTTTACTACTGATGCTGTGGCGACACATGTGTATGGTCTCACCGGAGAATATGCAAAAACGGTTGAATACAATGAAGCAGGAAATAAAGTAAGTTCTGCATTCGGCATCTATAACCTGGTTGCTATGTTTTACGCGCTGCTTCTTCCTGCTATCGCGCGACGAATAGGACGTAAGGCTACACACGCGTTTTCATTGATTGCAGGAGGTGTGGGTTTGATCTCCATTTACTTTATAAAAGATCCTGCCATGTTAACGTATTCCATGGTGGGTGTTGGCTTGGCCTGGGCCAGTATCCTGGCGATGCCCTATGTGATTTTGTCGGGCTCGATACCAGCAGGCAAACTGGGTATATATATGGGTATTTTTAATTTCTTTATCACACTTCCGCAAATCGTAAATGGCGTATTCGGAGGTTCAATCGTGAAATATCTCTATGGAAACCAGCCCATCTATGCCATCGTGCTGGCAGGATTCTTTTTATTCTGTGCGGCCATCAGTGTATTGTTTGTATATGATGCCGGGGACATTCGCATCAGCAGGAAGAAGCAAAGACTGGCCACGATATGAGAAAATTTATTTTTCTTCCAATATTATTTATTTTTTGTCTTGGTTTCTCGCAGAATAAAAAGACTGTAGAGGATTCAATGATGAATGGTAAAATAAATGTCTATCCCACCAGCTGGTGGGTGGGTATGAAGAATCCCAATCTTCAGTTAATGATTCGTGGAAAACATATTGGGAAAGGAATAAAAAACGATTTCAAGATAAATTATCCGGGCGTTACGCTTGAAAGTGTTCAAAAAGTAAAAAATCCGGATTATATATTTTTGAATCTGATCATTAAACCGGCAACAAAACCCGGAAATCTGGAAATCGGTTTTCAGGAAGGCTACATATATAACATTATCACTATCCCTCTCCATAAAATCGGAACGGGCAATGGTATAATCTATGCCCGCGGCATCCAATCATCCGACTTCATATATCTTCTGATGCCTGACCGCTTCAGCAACGGCGATCATAACAAT
>DASXKM010000287.1:0-4160 GCA_036496825.1 Puia sp.
ATTGGGAACGGAATTATCAAAGCGTGAAACAGGCAAAACTTTTTATATCCTGGATGAGCCAACAACCGGTTTGCATTTTGAAGATATCAGTCATTTACTGGATGTATTGAATAAACTGGTGGACCGGGGAAATACCGTTCTGGTCATTGAGCATAATATGGATGTCATCAAAGTTGCCGATCACCTGATTGACCTGGGACCCGAAGGTGGCGACGGGGGCGGGGAAATATTATATGAAGGAACTCCAGAGAAGATGCTGGAAGTAAAGAAAAGTTTTACGGCGAAATTCCTGAAAGACGAATTGAAAGAAAAACAACCAAAGACTGTCGTAAAATATAAAACGAACGGACAGCTTTTTTAAAAAGCCGGACACGATATGCTATAAATTTTAATTTCTATGAGTATGACCTTTCAGGCCAAAAATAAACAGCCGGCAATTCTCACCGCCGGCTGCTGAGGATATTGGGGAAACCAAAATATATAAATCCAATAAGGGAAGCGGGAATTGAATAAAATCGTTTCAAAATAAAAATAATAGGGAACGGATCAGGTCTTACTTAACCTTCGGATAATAGATCTTACCAATTCTCCCGCTGCTTATTGGGTTGCTTTAAGGGTTATTTAACTTTCAGTTTACCGTTTTCAACTTTGGTATCATTTGCCAAAACTTCGTACAGGTAAGTACCCGAGGGAATTTCTGAAAGAATACCGGTTTCGTGGTTAAGGATCACAGATTGTATAATCAGTTTTCCTTCCAGATCAAAAACGTACAATGTGTACCGCTTATCATCCACGCCATCCACCGAAAACAAAAGTGTTTTGTAATCGGATGCGGTAAAAAGCTTCACTTTGTGCTTTTTATTGTTCATATTTTTTGTGATCATTATCGTGCTGTTCACGGGTAATGATCCTTCGGCATACGACGCCAGTGTGGTCGTCATTAATGCAAGAGGAAGTAACGCTTTTAAAGGCCTTTCGTAAATGTTCAGGGGGATCGATTTCATAATTGAAAAAAAAGGGTACGGATCAACAAAATATAATTAGAACCTTAATAAAGGACATCTGGTCGAATTGTCGTATGAGTGATCACTGCCCAATCGAATTCCTACTTTCAAACCCAAAGTGAAATAAGCATCCATTTGCGTAGGATCACCTCTTTTATCTCCGGGATTGTAACCGCTGCCGGGAGTACCCATCAAAGGACTTTTATTTGACATGGCAATTGCAATCTGTGATGTTCCGTTTGGCAGGTTGGCCTGCAGCACAGCGGGATCCACAAATGTGGTACTCACGTCATCAATATAGTCCGTAAAAGTTTTTCTGTAGAGTAATTCAAGACCAACGTTGACTTTCTCACTTACATAATACTTCAAACCAAATCCCATAGGGATGTTCAGTTGGGTAAGTGGATAATTAGTTCTGTTGGCAACAAATCCTTCCCCTTCGGTATGCAATGGCTGTAAAAATACCCAGGTAGTTTGTGATGTATTCGGATCAACATACTGGCCCATCGGATTAAAATGAAATACGCCCAAACCAATGAGACCATATGGCCTGAGGCGACCGGTTACTTCTGTTGGCTGATCTTCGAATAAAACGGTTGGATCCAGTTCCAGTAACAAATTCGCTTCAGTGATACTTGATTTGAAATTTAAATTTCTGTTGAGTCTGCTCACTTCATCACCACCTTTCGCTACCACATAGTTATCATCTCCTTCTACGCTTCCAAAATTTGCGGATAGACGCACGCCGATCAATTCTGATGGATGTGCTTCGAGATAAAAACCGAATGCAAGCTTTGTTGCATTCATATTATAGTCTTTCAGAAAAGTAGTTCCTACGCCATAGTGGCCACCAAGGTCACCGAGAAATACCATTGGGCCCACAGTAACGCCTGCTTCAAAATAATTGCCTGCAGAAAGCTGACTAAAGGAAGAGTTATAACATGCCAGCAAAATGGCCAGCGAACACAAACACTTCCGTAAGGAGTGTAAACCTGTTTTCATTGAATATCGATTTAGATTTCGGCGGTTTGGATTTTGATTCTCACGTA
This sequence comes from Puia sp., assembly GCA_036496825.1. Classification (GTDB taxonomy): domain Bacteria; phylum Bacteroidota; class Bacteroidia; order Chitinophagales; family Chitinophagaceae; genus Puia. Next base: position 2,054 of record DASXKM010000287.1, read on the forward strand.
TAAAAAACCATGACTATATAAGAACGAGAAATATTCTTTGAATGGTGTAAATAGGATTAACTATATTATTGAGACGAATTCCAAGAAATGGAAAACAGTTTCATTTTGGATTTCTCAACATAATAATATGTGGGATATTATCTTCGAGATATATCTCGCCATCCTGAATGAATCCGAAAGATTCATAAAATAATTTCAGGTAGAATTGAGCGCCAATGCGGATGCTGTCTGTTTGGAACAGGTTTTTGATTTGCCGAATACTTTCATCGACGAGTTTTTTCCCCATGCCTGTTTTACGCACCAGGGGGGAACTTACGATACGGCCGATCGAAGATTCACTATAGGAAATTCCAGGACCTAGTAGTCTTGAGTAAGCCATCAGTTTATCGTCGTCTATGCCCATCAGATGCCAGGATTTTAAATCCTTGTTGTCAAGGTCCTGATAGGGGCAGTTTTGTTCGACGATGAATACTTCATTTCTTAATTGAAGTATTCTGTAAAGTTCATATGGTGTTAATTCTGCAAACGGTTTAAGAATCCAGTTTATCATATTATCATCATCAAATTTCACTTCGAATTCATATATATCCACCATCTCTCATTTGCCACACTACGCAAGTCAGTATCCGTATTTTTTCTCCCAGAGGCTCCTCAAATGTTTTCGTAACTCTTCTTCGCGGACATTCTGTCCAGGTTCAAAAAATGTTTTCCCGCTGATATCTGCAGGCAAATATTCCTGTGGTGAAAAGTTTTTTTCGTACGAATGACTGTATTCGTATCCCTTTGAATAATCCAGGTTTTTCATCAGCCGGGTAGGAGCGTTACGAATGTGCAACGGCACAGGCAGGTCCCCGGTTTGTTTAACCATTGCGATCGCATCACTGATCGCAACATAAGATGCATTACTCTTTGCTGAACTTGCCAGGTATATGGCGCACTGGGAAAGGATTATACGTGATTCCGGATATCCGATTTTGCTTACTGCATCAAAAGTGGCGTTTGCGAGCAATAAAGCATTTGGATTTGCATTGCCTATATCTTCACTGGCAAGGATGAGCATTCGTCGTGCAATAAATTTAACATCTTCACCTCCTTCGATCATTCTTGCCAGCCAATAAACCGCTGCGTTCGGATCACTGCCCCTCATCGACTTGATAAAAGCAGAAATGATGTCATAATGCTGTTCCCCTTTTTTATCATATAAAGCGATTCGCTGTTGGGCAGTTTCCATGACCAGTTCGTCAGTAATGATCAATGGATCCTGATTAATCCCCGCATCTGTAACCAGTTCCAGCAGGTTTAGCAGCTTACGGGCATCACCACCGGATATATTAATAAGTGCTTCTGTTTCCCTTAATTCGACATTTCGTTTCTTCAGAACAATGTCCCTTTTCAGGGCGGTTCGCATCAGATCCCTGAGTTCGTCTTTACCCAGTGGTTTCAAAACATACACCTGGCAACGACTAAGCAGGGCGCTGTTTACTTCAAAAGAAGGATTCTCTGTGGTTGCACCAATCAGCGTCAGCACGCCCTTTTCAACGGCACCCAACAATGCATCCTGCTGGCCTTTATTGAAGCGGTGTATTTCATCTATAAACAGGATCACCTTTTCCTGGCGTCGGGCTTCGTCTATTACTTCGCGTACTTCTTTTACCCCTGATGAAATGGCACTCAGGGTATAAAAAGGAGCATGCAGGGTATGGGCAATGATATTCGCAATCGTCGTTTTTCCGGTGCCTGGTGGTCCCCAGAGGATCATCGAGGGCATTTTGCCCTGTTCAAGGGCAGTACGCAGGATACTTCCTTTCCCGGTTAGGTGTTTTTGACCTACCAGCTGGTCAAGTGATTCAGGACGAAGGCGTTCCGCCAGCGGCGCCGAAATGGAAGACATAGAAAAAGTTTACCTTTAATAGACAACAAGTTAGCCCTTTTACGGTTTTATATAAGGGGAATACCTTACTATGAAAAACGCATTCCAGATATTAGTTGCATTTGTAACCGGTTTACTGGTACTGAGTTTGTCACCATTAAATACACGTGCACAACAGCTGACGGCCGTACAAAATTATGGGGTCAACCGTCCAGGGGTCGTGATGGTAAGAACTGT
>DASXKM010000288.1:0-4313 GCA_036496825.1 Puia sp.
GTCAAAAAATAAAAATCGAGATTATAAATTTGAACCGTATAATATGGGAGACAGCATTAACAGTTCTGTCTCGGAATATTTTCCAACGATCAGCCTGGACGGAAAACATTTTGTATTTACCCGGCGCGTACATAACAACAACGAAGATTTTTATGAATCTGACCGTACCGAAAATGGTTGGACGAAAGCCAGGCCGCTGGAAGGAAATATAAACAGCAACAATAATGAAGGCGCGCTGAATATCTCACAGGACGGGCAGTGGCTGATTTTCACCGGTTGTAATTTCCCGAACGGTTTTGGCAGCTGCGATTTATTTATTTCCTATTATTCAGCAGACGGATGGAGCAGTCCGGAAAATATGGGACCCAATTTCAATACTGAATTCTGGGAATCTGGCCCCTCCCTTTCACCCGATAAAAGGGATTTATATTTTACGAGCAACCGGCCGGGCGGATTTGGTGGTAATGATTTGTATGTGTGTCACCGCACGGAAGGTGGCCACTGGTCGGCTCCGGAGAATTTAGGACCGAACATCAATACGGCTGGTGATGAGAGCGCGCCCTTTATACACGCTGATAATAACACATTGTATTTTACATCGAACACGTTGCAGGGTTATGGAGGCACAGATCTCTTCGTCGTTCGTAAAACGGCAACCGGTGAATGGGGCATTCCCGAAAACCTGGGATATCCGATCAATACAATCGAAAATGAAGGCAGTCTGATCGTGTCGGCAGACGGAAAGACAGCCTACTATGCAAGTGACCGTTCGGACAGCCGTGGTCAGCTCGACCTCTATTCATTCGAATTGCGAAATGATGTAAGGCCTGCAAAAACGATCTGGGTAAAAGGAAAAGTATACGACAAAAAAACAGGCAGAGGTCTTCCTTCTTCGGTAGAACTGGGAGATCTGAACAATAAAAGGATCATCAGCAAACTGCAGACCGATGAAACCGGCAATTACCTGACGACACTGCCCATCGGAAATAATTATGCGTTCAATGTAAACCGCAAAGGGTATTTATTTTTCTCAGAAAATTTTAATCTTTCCAATCCTTCTGCAGATTCCGTTTATCAAATGGATATCCCATTGCAGCCTATCGAAGCCAATGCCAGTATCATTCTGAAAAATATTTTCTTCGATAATAATCAGTATGAAATCAAACCTGCATCGCAGGTAGAACTGGATGATGTGATAAAGCTGCTGAAAGAAAATCCACTCGTATTCATCCAGATAAACGGCTATACGGATAACGTCGGTAAACCTGCCGACAACCTTCTGCTTTCACAAAACCGCGCAAAAGCGGTGGTGAATTATTTAAAATCCAAAGGTATCGACCCGAGAAGATTGTCCTTTAAAGGATACGGTGAAACAGAACCCGTCAGTCCGAATACAACCGAAGCAGGAAGAGCGCAGAACAGACGGACGGAATTAAAGGTTGTGAAAGCAGGATAAAGTGTGGTGAATGTGGAAGGGTAGAAAATGCAGGAATTCAAAATTGAATTTGCAAATGACAATGTAGAAATGAAACTGACTAAATAACGTTTCCTGTATAGGTTATTTCACTCAATACATTCTTTCCTGCGCATCTAGTTTTGGAAAAAAAATTTGTACAAAGATCTGTCTTATCTGATAAGTCTTACACAGGTTCCGCATGTCGGATCTATTCAGGCCAGAATATTACTACAGCATTTCGGTTCGGCGGAACAAGTATTCAGATCCGGCATTCATGAGCTTGAAAGTATAGAAGGCATTGGCAGAGTCAGGGCGAATTCAATAAAATCATTCAGGGATTTCTCCATTGCTGAAAAAGAAATTTCATTTATTCAGCGATACGGAGTACGCGCACTGAGCGTCCTGGATCCGGATTATCCGCGGCGATTACTAACTGCCTGCGATGCACCCGTTTTATTATTTTATAAAGGCAATGCCGACCTTAACAATAGCCGGACGATTTCTATCGTTGGAACACGACGCAATTCTGAATATGGCAAACAGGTTACGGAAAAAATTATACGGGACCTGGCAGTATATGATGCGTTGATTGTAAGCGGTCTCGCCTTTGGCATCGACGCGATCGCACATAAAACAGCATTAAAGCAGGATCTGTCTACAGTTGCTGTTCTTGCACACGGACTTGCCTCTCTGTATCCTTCTGAACATGGACAGCTTTCAAAGCAGATGGTAAAGCAAGGTGGGCTCATTACCGAATATCTCAGTCATGTAAAGGCTGAAAAGCACCATTTTCCAATACGAAACCGCATCGTGGCAGCCATTAGCGACTGTACGATTGTAACAGAAACTGCTGTGAAAGGTGGCAGTATGATAACGGCCGATCTGGCAAACGGTTATAGCCGGGAGGTCTTCGCCATCCCGGGAAGAATCTCCGATTTCAAAAGTGCCGGTTGTAACTGGCTGATCAGAAATAATCAGGCGAACCTCCTTGAAAATATACAGGATCTTGTTAAAATGATGGGCTGGGAAGAAAAAACAAAATCTGAAAGAAAACAGGGAGAATTATTTGTTGTGCTATCGGAACCGGGCAAACGGATCATGGATCTTCTGAAAGAAAGAGAACAGATGCATATAGATGTTATCAATTCAACCACCGGGTTTCCCAACAGTCTGAACGCATCTGCATTGCTTGAACTGGAAATGAACGATCTTATTTGCACTATGCCGGGAAGAATTTATAGGCTGAAGGCGTAAGGCGTAAGGCCTAAAGCCTAACGCTCAACGCCAAACCCTTAACGCTGAACGCTTTTCGATCTACGATCCACGATCTACGATCCACGATTAACAATTAACCGCCAACCAACAACCGTCAACCGCTACAAATAAATGGATTTGGGAGCAATTTATCCCTTGCACTATCTTTGCACATGGCAAGAATAAATTCCTCAAAGACCCCCCTCTCCCCCAAATTTTTCGGCGACGGCCTCACATTCGATGATGTCTTATTATTACCTGCTTATTCTGATGTACTTCCCCGGGAAACGGATATCAGGACCCAGTTAACAAAAAAGATCAGTCTGAATATTCCCATGCTCTCGGCGGCCATGGATACGGTGACCGAGGCAACTCTGGCCATTGCACTGGCAAGGGAAGGCGGCATGGGCATCCTGCATAAAAATATGCCTGTCGAAAAACAGGTGGAGCAGGTAAGAAAAGTAAAAAGAAGTGAAAGCGGCCTTATCATCGACCCGATTACTCTACATCCCAACGCAACGATTGGCGATGCGCTTACACTGATGAAAGAAAATAAGATCGGTGGAATTCCGATTATCGATGATAACCAAAAACTGGTGGGTATCCTGACCAATCGCGATCTCCGGTTCGAAGATGACAGAAAGAGGAAAATCCGGGAGGTGATGACAAAGGAAAATCTTGTTGTTGCACCGGAGGGAACGGATCTGAAAATGGCAGAAACCATTCTTCGGAAACATAAAGTAGAAAAACTTCCGGTTGTAAATAAGGCCGGAAAACTCATCGGCCTGATCACCTATCGGGATATACTACAGCTGTCAAGTTTTCCCAATGCGGCGAAAGATGAATTCGGCAGACTCCGGGTAGGCGCTGCCTTAGGGATAACAGCGGACTTAATGGATCGCGCTGCCGCGCTGTTAAATATCGGCGTTGATGTAGCCTGTCTTGACAGTGCGCATGGTCATAACACCGGCGTACTTGATGCATTGAAAAGAGTAAAAAAGAATTTTCCAAAACTACAGGTGATCGCCGGAAATGTTGGAACAGCAGCAGGTGCAAAAGCGCTTGCGCAAGCGGGAGCCGATGCAGTAAAAATCGGCGTAGGTCCCGGATCAATATGTACAACCCGTATTGTAACCGGCACAGGAGTGCCACAGATCACCGCCATCATGGAAGCTGCTTCTGTTTTGAAGCCTTTGGGTATCCCGCTGATTGCGGATGGCGGTATCCGTTATACCGGCGACCTGGTGAAAGCCATCGCCTCCGGAGCCAGCGTGGTGATGATGGGAAGTGTTTTTGCCGGAACAGAAGAGAGTCCGGGAGATACCATTATCTATGAAGGAAGAAAATTCAAACAATACCGCGGTATGGGATCGCTGGGCGCTATGACCCAGGGAAGCAGCGACCGTTATTTCCAGGATGTGGAAGACGGAATCAAGAAGCTCGTTCCGGAAGGAATTGAAGGCCGCGTGGCATTTAAAGGAAACCTGAATGAAGTCGTGCAGCAATATACGGGTGGATTAAGAGCCGGGATGGGCTATTGCGGTGCTAAAAATATTTCGGCACTGCAGAATGCGCAGTTCATAAAAATTACAAATGCCGGTAT
>DASXKM010000289.1:0-1829 GCA_036496825.1 Puia sp.
GGCGACACTTCAATAAATACATACCGGTGTGTTTTATCGGGACAGTCCTTCAGATGGATGCGCAGATTCAAAATGATCGGCTCCTGTACAATATAATTCAGCATGTGAACCGTGCCGGAGAATGTTTTTGAATCTCCCGCTCCAAAGCTGATCGGACTGTACGATAATATTACACGGTTGTTCCATTACGATATAACTTCTCAGGCTACAAAAGTGTTCAATATATATCCCAGCAGCGCCCCTCCTATTATTATAAATACGCTGTTGATCTTTCGAAATCCAAATGTCACGATCAAACTTATAAGGGCAATTAAAATCGTTTTCCAATCTGTAACAGCTTCTTTGCTGAATGAAATGCATACCATCAGGATAAGAGCAACCGATGCGACATTTATCCCGTCCAGGAACGCCGAAAATGGTTTTGATCTGCGCATCCGGGGAACCAGGGGATTCATGAGTGCAACAAAAATAAAGGATGGTAGAAACACAGCGATCGTAGCCAGTGATGCACCATAAATTCCGTTTAGCTGCCACCCGATGAAAGTAACTGACGAGAAAACGGGACCCGGTGTAAATTGACCAATGGCGATCGCATCAATTAATTGTTTCCTTGATAAGATGCCTTTTGCCACCAGTTCACTGTCCAGAAAAGCAAATAACACATAACCACTTCCGTACAATATGGCACCTATCTTCAGGAATATAAAAAAAATACGCGCATTCGAAATAACGGATGTTGCGATTTGAAGAAGAGAGATCGGGAAAAATGCATTGACAGATCCTGCCGGTTTACGAAACATGAATAACAACCAGGTAATCATACCCGCACCAAACATGGCATATATTTCATTAACGCCCAGCAAGACAGCTGTTAATGTAATGATTCCTATGATGGCCAGTTCGGTTGTTTTGACTGCTTTTTTCGCCAGCGGATATACTGCTCCCAGTATGATGGCTATGATGGCGGGTTTGATTCCGTAAAAAAATGAATTTACCTTCGGTAGTTGGCCATATAATTGATAAAGCCAGCCAATGAATCCGGTTATGATCACGGCAGGTAAAATGAAACAGCAACCGGCTACCATCAATCCCTTCCATCCACCTCTCTCATGACCAATATGAATGGCCATTTCTGTGCTGTTGGGACCGGGAATTAAATTGGTTGCGCCGATCAGGTCCAAAAAATGCTGATGATCCATCCAGCCACGCTTGTCAACCACTTCTTTTTGCATCAAAGCGATATGTGCAGCAGGTCCGCCAAATGCGGTAAGACCTAATTTTAAAAACAGGCCCGCGAGCGATTTTAAATTTCTGTCCGATGAAATCATTGAATATAGCAGGTTGAAAACTACTTATCTTCTTTTTATTCCTTGATCCAGTGACCAGTTTCCGGGACCATTTAATAATATAATAATAAGAGATATCACCATGGCAAAATCAGCTCTGCCTTCATGTAACATGGCCCAGATTCCTTTCTGTTCAAGCATTGGAAGTTTTGTAGATATAAAAGCAACCATCATCACAATCAAAAGTGGCACTGTAGCCATTCTGGCTAAAAATCCCGTTATCAGAAGGATTCCGCAGGTAATTTCAAAAACGCCGGTAAAGCCTGCCCAAAATTCCGGATGTGAGAATCCTAAAGTTGCAAACCGTCCGGCGCCCAATGTTTCGCGAAAGAGGAATTTCTGAATTCCTTCAGATAAAAATACCAGTCCGGGTATGATCCTGACTAACAATAAAACAAGTGATGAATGGTATGTATAAAAAAGTTTCAAAGATGAGAAGATCTTTATATATAATCAAATAGCGCCATAAAGCCAAAGTCCATA
>DASXKM010000290.1:0-2603 GCA_036496825.1 Puia sp.
CCCTGATGCCATTTCCGTTGTCTCTTATTCTGATCTCGATTTTCCCGGTTAATTGCTTTGTACGAACGAAAACCGTCGGCTCATATCCATCGGGGATTTGCCTCTTCTTTTCAGAAACTGCGTAAAAGGCATTGTTATATAGGTTTAAAAGAACTCTCCCCATGTCCTGCGGAACCAGATGAACCGGCCCGATCGTTTTATCAAAATCAGTTCTGATCGTTGCATTGAATAATTTCTCCTTTGCCCGAAATCCATGACTTGCCAAACTCAGATATTCACCCGCCATGTTATTGATATCGACCGGTTCTTTTTTCCCCGAACCTGACTGGGAGTGCTGAAGCATGGCTTTCACAATGGCGTCGGCTCTTTTCCCATGATGAATGATTTTCTCCTCATTCTCCCTGATATCTTTTGCAAGGGATTTCACTTCACTCATATTACCGGCGGCCGCCTCCTTTTCCAATTCTTCTATTAATTCGGCATTCACTTCTGAAAAATTATTCACGAAGTTCATTGGGTTCTGTATCTCATGGGCGATCCCCGCAGTCAGTTCTCCGAGCGAAGCCATTTTTTCAGATTGAATAAGCTGGGACTGGGTAGATTTGAGTTCTGCTAAAGTCTCTTCAATTTTATTTTTTTGATTCCCCAATAATATATTTGCTTTTTGTTTTAACCGGTTTGCCCTCCAAAATATAAATGCGAGCAGTAAGAATATGGCCAGAACGACGACCAGCAAAATATATTTTATCCGGTTCCTGAATTCCTGTTCCTTTTGTCTGATCGAATTTTGACTTTGTTGCTCATCCAGTAGCAATATCTGCAGTTTGCGATATTTATCGGGACCATATAAACTGTCCTTCATGGCAAGCACGGTCCGAAGGTAAAACAGCACACTGTCAGTTTTATGCGTTTTTGAATAAAGGACCGACAGCAAATCAGCAGCTCTCAGCATATGTAGATCGGACGGTATACTTTGGGCAATATCAAATGCCTGATGGGCATAATGAAGACCCGAATCATATATTCCGCGGGTAGTATAGACGTCGGCGATTTTTTTCAGCGATATGGATAAATTTAACTGATCCCTCGTCATCAGACTATTCAAAACGGCACTTCTGAAAAAAAATAAGGCAGAATCGGTCTTGCCAAATTGCGCATATATACCTCCCATATGTTCCAGGAGATATGACCGTAAATGAGACCTGCCTGGATTGGCAAATTTGAAATAAGATTCACGGATATAATACAACGCTGAATCAGGCATATTCAGCGAATTGTAGGCATCTCCAATATTCGCAAGAACAAAGCAGCCCTTATAAGGACCCGGAATTTTTTGACAAATGGAATCAGAAGGTATTAAGTATTCAAGCGCCTGCCTGTATTCGGAAAGTTCATTGTAAAGAACTCCTATGAAGCCCAACGTTTCCCCCTCTCCGATGACATCTTTTGAGTTTCTATTGATCTTCAGCGCTTCAAATTGCATTTTTAGTGCCTCCGTATAGTTCCCCAAAAAATGATTGTCTTCTCCGGCGGAATTCAGCCCACCCGCTTCCAGCCTGGCATTGTGCATTGTCCTCGCCATCTCAATAACCTTTAGATCGATTCGCAACGCGCTGGCGGGATCGGAGAATGCGATTCCATTGGAATATTGAAGCAGCCGGTTAATGGAAGCCGTATCACCGGGTGATTCTTCTATATGACTTATCAGGCTGTCAATATTTATATCCCGACCGTAATTGGCCGTTGTGAATGCCTGGGTGAAAACTAATAATAAGAAAAATTTCATCGATGATTGTGCTTGACGAAGTAGGATCCGATTTGAAGATAGTCAAATTCGCTTGTATGGGATTTTAGATAATCATCATGATTTACTTTTCGGATTCAGGTCGCTCATTGAAGCGTTCGCGTTGATCGTTATGGCAATTGATTGGCCAGTCGTCGCAATTGAATTTCGGAGGCCTTGGCCGCATAATTTACATTGACCAGTTGGAAGCCCGCGCTTTCAAAACTTTGCTGGGCCAGTGTTACATCCACGATGGTGGCTGCCTTGAAATTGAATTTCATCAGCACGAGGTTCAGCAGCTTTAGAGAGAGATCATAATTCTGTTTCGCGGTTTCCAGCTGCTTCAGGTTATTGAGATAGGCCTGCCAGTTTTTAACCGCTGTTGAATGTACATTGAGCATCAGCGTGTCTTTCTGTAAACGCGCCGTATTCACGTTAATGCCCGCAATCTGCTGTTGTCTTTTATAAATTCCGCCATTGAATATCGGTATCGTCAGACCCAATCCCAGGTAAGGACCATACTGTTGATTTAATGTATTAAAACCGGTTGGTGTCGCCGTGTGACTAAAATTATATCCCAGGTTAGCAGAAACAGAAGGATACCTGTAAGCTCCAACTTCTTTTTCAACATATTGGTTGATCTGAATCTGCTGATAGGCAGCCTGTATATCCGGATTTTGATAAGCCGCACTCAGTATGGAATCCAGCTGAATATTTTTATCCACCAGAATGGTATCTTTTATGGTGATCACCGAATCCGGATTCAGAACCATCAGGGTGAGCAGATCCGTTTTGTCCTGATCAATCACCAGTTGTTGTG
>DASXKM010000291.1:0-2875 GCA_036496825.1 Puia sp.
CATTACTTATATTGAAACCTATCTTGCTTCAGAAGGTTTTATCGCTTATCAGGACCGTCAGGACGAGAGAGGGATGCGCCTGGTAACCAGCCAGCATCTGTTTTTCGAATTTGTTCCCTTCGACGATAAAAATTTTGACAGCGACGGGAATATCGCAGAACGGCCTGAAGCATTGGAAATTCACCAGATCGAAGAGGGCCGTGATTATGCGATTTTGATCAGCACAGCCGCCGGCGCCTGGCGATACCTGATCGGCGATACGATCCGATTCACGGACAAAGAGAAAAGTGAGATTATTATCACCGGCCGGACCAAACATTACCTCAGCCTGGTGGGCGAGCACCTGAGTGTTGATAATATGAACCAGGCCATTCAGTTTGTTAGTGAAGAATTGAATATATCGATACCAGAATTTACTGTGGCCGGCGTACCACATGGCCTTTTCTTTGCTCATCAATGGTATGTGGCTTCAGATTCACCCATTGATCCCCTGGTTCTCCGGGATAAACTGGATGAAAATCTCATGCGTCTGAATGATGACTATGCCGTGGAAAGAAAGAGCGCTTTGAAAGATATTTCTGTAAAAGTGCTGCCACCTGAAATATTTATAGATTTTATGCGATCCTCCGGAAAGGAAGGGGGTCAGCATAAATTCCCACGTGTGCTAAAAGGCAATCTGTTAAAGGACTGGCAAAATTTCCTCCAGCAGACGACGGTTAAGGCACAATATTGATTATTTATTAAAATGAGAAATATTACTCTATTTTCCGGGTTCCGTTATTTTCGTGTAAGACCGATAAAATTGATATCGCATGGTCGAAGCCATATTGAAAGGATTAGCACTCGGAGTCGTACTTGCATTATCGGTCGGCCCGATCATTTTCACTATCATAAAACAAAGTATAACTGTTGGTCATAAAGGAGGCTTCAGTTTTGTAGCAGGGGTTTGGCTTAGTGATTTTATTCTTGTTTTTCTCAGTAACGTATTCACCTCATGGGTAGCCCGGTTGCTCGAACACAAAAATGCGATCGGGTATGGAGGCAGCGGTTTCCTGATTGCCATGGGGGTATATTTTTTCTTTTTTAAGAAAGTGGTTTTGAGAACAACGGAAGGACAACATTCCGATCATCTGAGTACGGGAGAAATGTTCAGAATATTCGCTTCCGGATTTCTCATCAATACCCTCAATCCTGGTGTAATTATTTTCTGGCTGGGGAACGCCTCTATACTTGCATTGACGCATACATTGACTGAGCGTATTGTAATTTTTTCCATTTGTTTACTTATTAATATGTCAGCAGATGTTGGAAAAGTCATGATGGCCGGGAAATTGCGGAAAAAGCTGACGGTTCACAACCTGGCTATTATTAATAAGATCTCTGGTGCCATACTCATCGTCTTCGGAATGTTTTTACTTTATACCGTTCTGTTCAGGAGGCATTAGGTGTTTAATTTTTAGCATGAATAAAATCATTATATCCGTTCTTTTACTGATTCCACTGATCAGTCTTGCACAAACGGATGTGTTGATTCTTCAGAAACACGGACGCAATATCAAAACTTTCGAAACCGGTATGACCATCGGATTTCATACGGTTTACGATCAATGGCTGGGTGGTACGATTACAGCGTTAAGGAATGACAGCATATTCCTGAATAATATCCCCTTTCACGTGCATGAAATCGATGCCATCCGGCATGACAATACAAAATGGAATTATTCAAGTATCGGAACCGGTTTGATAATAGCCGGTGTCGGAGTTTTGGTCCTGAACGTGGTAAATGGATTGTACACCAATGAAAGCGCCGGCAGCTGGGTAAAAACTTCAGGATGGATTACGGCCGGTGCCCTTATTATCGGCGGAATATTATTCAGAAGTGCCCGGTATTCCGATTATAAGATTGGTAAAAAATATACTTTGCACTATTTGAATATGCATGTTAACAATCCCGTGGATCATGATCCATCCTTAAAACCAACTGAACCCGCAAAGTAATCTGATGCCTGTAAAAACGAAAGGAATTGTTCCGCGCATATGGAGATGGATCAAACGGATCTTCCTGTTTTTATTTTTTGCTCAATTTTTTTATATCCTGATCTTAAAATGGATCAACCCGCCCTTTACGCTTACACAATTATCAAGTCTTATTCACGGATATGGTCTGAAGCGTAATTATGTTGCGATGGATGACATTTCACCGTACGCAAAACTCGCCGTAATTTCCTCTGAGGACCAACTTTTCCCCGATCATGACGGATTTGATTTTAAATCAATAGAAAAGGCCATGAAACATAATCAGAAAAGCAAGTCCCTGCATGGAGCAAGCACTATTTCGCAGCAGGTGGCGAAGAATGTTTTTTTATGGCAGGGCAGGAGCTGGATGCGGAAAGCGATGGAAGTATATTTCACCTTTATGATTGAGAAAATCTGGGGAAAAAAGAGAATTCTTCAAATGTATCTGAATGTAAGTGAGATGGGAAAGGGTGTGTATGGGATCGACGCTGCCGCTAAATCTTATTTTGGCAAGCGCGCAAAGGAATTGAACCGGAGTGAGGCTGCGATGATTGCAGGCTGCTTGCCGAATCCGAAAGTATTCACGATCAGACCCCTGTCAAGGCATGTGGCGACGCGATATCCCTGGATCCTAAGCCAGATGCATCATCTGCAGGATGATCCGGATGTTATAAAGCTTTTACAATAATTAGACCCTTAAAAGTGTGGCGAATATGAAATTGCATTAATGTAAGAATTCAATCCCATCACACATTATCAAATTGTCATTTGAAAATTCAATTTCGAATTCCTATATTTTTTACCCTTACATATTCGCCACACTAATAAAGTTTATTGCTTTTTGCAGCCTCTGCTCATA
>DASXKM010000292.1:0-6066 GCA_036496825.1 Puia sp.
TATGGAAAGAAGATCATTATTGCCCTTTACATCGGAGGCCCAGTCTTTGAACCTTTCTCCCCGGTAATCTTTTTCTTCCAGCTTATAACGCTGTATCATCGTTCCCATCGCTCCATCGATGATGAGAATACGCGATTCCAATGCCGATTTGATATTTGACATGGTATAAATTTTTGATGCAGACTATTCAAGACGGGAAATGACAGAGAAGACTTGCTGAAAACGGAAGGAAAAGTATATAGGACTTACCTGGCGTTTATTAGTTCAGTTCATCTTTAAATCTGTCAGGCCGAACAATAAACAAATCTGCCTGATGAGGTGCAAAATTACATTAAAAATCCATAAACCCCAAAGCCGAAATATCGTGTATCGTATATCGCTTATCGTACATCGATACACGACAAGCGATACACGATACACGATTAACGATTAACGATTAACGATGAGTAACATAACTCTCCACCGGCAAACGGTTCGAAATCGACCGGGCGAGGGTCATTTCATCGGCATATTCCAGTTCTCCGCCAAAGGAAATACCCCGGGCAATAGTGGTTATTTTCACCGGAAATGAAGCCAGTTTTTTCTGAATAAAGTAAATGGTGGTATCCCCCTGAATATTGGGGTTGAGGGCAAATATGATTTCTATAACTCCTTCTTTCTGAACCCTGTCGATTAGGGAATCGATAGAAAGCTGATCAGGACCGATCCCGTCGAGCGGTGAGATCACGCCTCCCAGGACATGGTAGGTTCCGCTGAATTGCTGGGTGGTTTCTATTGCTATCACGTCCCGAATGGTTTCAACTACACAGATCATATCTTTTCTGCGCATGGAATTGGCACATATGGAGCATATGTCCGCGTCAGCCACATTATGACAACGATTACAAAACCGGATGTCCTGCCGCATTTTGAGGACGGTCTCTCCGAAAGCCCGCGCAGCGGACGGATCCTGCTTTAACAGATGAAGAACCAGCCTCAGCGCCGTCTTCTTTCCTATACCCGGCAGTTTGGCGAATTCGTTGACTGCCGTTTCCAACAGAGCCGATGAAAATTGCATGTATAAATTTACAAAGTTATATCGATTTCATTGTCCCAGTCCGCCTTGACTACGACCTTATTCTTCAGCGGAACAACGATCTCCGGCTGCAGGCGTTGATAGTAATTACCAGGATCCCAAACTCCATTTTGGTTGGTATCGTATAATATACGCAGTTGATATTCTCCAGGCACAAACAACCGGTTGTTATATCGCAAAGAAGGCCCGATTTTATAGGATTGAATTATTTTATCGCTCGAAAAGAAAAGTAAGATTGGATGCCGGCTCAGGTCGAGATTCTTGAACCTCAGCCGGAGATTACCATAATCAGATACTTTTTTCGTACTGAATTTAATGGTATCGATTTTTAATAAATGGCCACCCAAAGTGTCTTCTCCAAAGTCCTTCTGAAAAATAAGACGATAACCGGTGCCTGATTTCCATCCATTATATAAGGTCAGCTTTTTGTTGGTGCTGTCCATCTTCCAGTGGTATGCCGGGATGTTTACAAAACTGTCATCGGTAAAACGAATTTTAGCCGTATCATAAAATTTAAGGGGTGAACCAAAAGTTAATATCAGCGAATCATGCAGATCCAGAAGGCCATTGGGAATATTCCCGGAGATAATAAGTCTTTTCGGTTTGTCCTTGTCTTCTTTTTTCGGAGGAGCCGGAGGTAGTAAATTTTTCTTGGCGGGTTTTGAAAACCCTGAAGTGTCTTCATATGCATATAGCAGTAGTGGCGGCGAATTCGTTGTCAGATCTACCGGGCTGTCGGCAAAAGCAAATATCTGCTGCTTCGATGTGTACTCATGCAAACCCGTTTCATCTTTCAATGCAAATAGTGCATAAACGCCCGGATGGATATTTGAGAATGTAAAATTTCCCGAACTATCGAGCCTTGCGATATAGCGTGGGCGCTCCTTGGCAACGGCCGAGTCATAGAGTTTATCATGCAGGATGGCAATCAGCGTACTGTCTGGCTT
Source organism: Puia sp. (assembly GCA_036496825.1). Classification (GTDB taxonomy): domain Bacteria; phylum Bacteroidota; class Bacteroidia; order Chitinophagales; family Chitinophagaceae; genus Puia. Next base: position 2,023 of record DASXKM010000292.1, read on the forward strand.
CCCCGTATAAGCCATGATTACCCGGCCACTGTATTGCATGGAGTCCACATATCTTCCCGTAGAAAAAACATAGGTGAAATTTTTTAAAACATTTCCTTCATTCACATCCGTGACGGACCTGCCGAAATTTAGCGCATAGGTAGTATTCGGCTGAAGCGTATCCCGCATTTCAATGGTGATCACTTTCAGATGGGATGTGACCGTGGGCATAATTTTCGGAACGGGAGAAACAATCAGGTTGGTCCGGATTTCCTTTAAGTCAATATATTCATCAAAGGTCAGTACGATTTTTTTCCCGTCCACATGAATGGCCTTCATCTTTGGTTCGGCAATTAACAGAACCGGCGGGAGACTGTCCCTCGGCCCACCTGTAGGCGGAACAATATTGGCACAACCTGTAATGAGCGGATAACGTGTGAGAGCCAGGCAGACCAGTAAAAAAATAAAGAGTCGCTTCATGTACTTGGCTGCAAACTTACTGGAGTGAAATGGGATTTAAACAGTTTTATGATTTTATAAACTCGAATGTTCTTCCTCCTGTGCAACGGTTGCCCGGATATCCAGTTTATTATTTTTTACAAAATTACACCAGTGACAATCTTCCTTGCCGCAACCGGTATAGAATTCGTGACGTTGAATCTTATCCCATGTTTCCGTAATCTGGCGGGTGACCGCCATTTCATCTTCCGGACTGATAAATAGTTTTTGTTTTACATAGGATCCCTTGTTATTTGGCTCGATAAAATCGAATTCCGTGCTGACCACATGCCAGTCGCGCTGACCACGGTCCACAAGTAGTTTGTAAAAAACGGCCTGTCTCCAGTAATCACCGCCCAATGGTTGTTTATCATTGGGTCCCTTGATTTTTTGGATGGAATTATCTGGATTGCCGGTCTTATAATCGACAATATTCACCTGTTTACCATCAAATTCAAGTTTATCGAGCATACCCTTTGCCGGAACACCTTCGATGGCGACATTATTAATTCTTCTTTCAATACTTACGATCGGGTTCCAGCCCCTTACATATTTTTCATAGTAAGCGGGAAGAATAATATGTCCGTATTCTTTTCTCCGTTTGAATTGTTCGTTGGTAAAACTTTCGCGGTGGCGGTCCATGTACCAGTCGAAGGAAGCAATAAAAAAACCGGACTCAGGGAATTTCTTATCACTCTCCATCATCTTGCGGAATAATTGTTCGAGTGCAAAATGTACGGAGGATCCGAATTCGGTATTTTCATTCTTTGGCGAAGGAATGCGTATCAGATTTTTGAAATAAAATTCCAACGGACATTTGAGATAATTATTTAACGCCGTCACATTCATCTGGAAATTCTCCAGTACCCGGTTGATGAATTCCATTTCTATGCGTTCCATCTCTGGCGGCTGCTGACCCTGTAGCAATAAGAATTGAAAATCGCTGAGTGCCTGCTGCGTAGGGGAAGGTGTTTCAAAAGGCAGGTCAAAGCCGGCGCGGATTTCTGCAATAAACAGGGAAGGTTCGGCTTCTTTCCCATTATTGCGGAAGCGGCTGTATGAGATATATAAATGAGTTTCAGCACGCGTAATGGCGACATAAAACAACCGGCGTAATTCTTCGTAATCACTGGCATGGGATTGCAATAGTGTGTCAGGGAAATGAAATCCCTTATTGGCGCCGCTTTTCTTCTCCCAATAATGAGAATTACAACCGGCAAAAAATATATATTTAAATTCCAACCCCTTGGATCCATGTACAGTGAGAAGATTTACGGAATCCGTGCTGCCGTTTACTTCAATGAGCGGAAGATCGATGCTGTTGTCCTCCATCAGGTCGAGATGGGTAACCAATTGCTGCAAATTCAATAAGGGCTGACGGCGTGTTTCTTCTTTTATAAAATCAAAAAAGGCAGTCAGCATTTGCAGAATACGCTGTTTCTCCGGATGCTTCATGGCAAACGGAAGAAGTCCGGATTCGCGGAAGATGGCCTCGAACAGGGTTTGCAATGTGGTGTTTGAAACCGTGCTGATGAGTTTTTCGAGTATTCTGGAAGCAGCTGCCAGGGCGGGATACAGGGGTTGCGAGAATAAATCTTTACCCGGTTTGTTGGCCTTGTCGCTGAGTAGTTTTCGTAATGAAATCTTTTCGTTGCTGTATTGTTTCTGAGCGACCTCTGATGTAAGGACAGCAATCTCAATGGCGGGTATTCCGAACCATTCTGCGTGTAATATTTCAAAAAGCATTTCGTCACCGCTAAAAGGAATTTCGTGTTCGGAGGCCAGGTAACGAATGATCAGCAGAATTTTTCCGATCAGCGGATCTTCGAGCAGATTGATACTTCGTTTACTATAGACCGGTAGATTCTTCAATTTGAAATAGGGAAGCAGTTCTTCGCCATACCGGTTTTCCTTATAAATTACGGCAATTCTGCCCGGAGGCACGCCCTGGCTGATCAGCCCGTCGATCTGTGAAACGATATCGATCATTTCCTCCCGTTCGGTTTGATACTCGCGGATCAGCGGCGGCTCCTTTAACAGGGCAATTTCTTTTTTCGCAGAAACCAGCTCCTTGCTAAGGCCATCAATCTTATTGATCAGCCTTTCCTGGTTATGACCAATCAGCCGTTTTGAAATATCGAGAATCGGCTGGGTGGAACGGTAATTATTGGTAAGCACAATGGTGAGCAGATTTTTCTTCTGTCTGTCGGCAAACTCCTCCATATTATATATGTTGGCGCCCTGGAAGCGGAAGATGGACTGGTCATCGTCGCCCACCACGAATATGTTTGGCTTATCCCAGAAGTTAATGAGCAGGCTGACGAGTTTATTTTGTGTGCCACTGGTATCCTGAAATTCATCTACCAGAATATAGAGAAATTTCTCCTGGTATCGGCGGAGCAATTGTTCGTTTTCAGTGAAAGCCCGGATCACCCAATTGATCATATCATCATAATCATAGCGCTCATTGGTAAACATCAGGTGCTGAAAGCGGTTGAATTCATGGATGGCCGCCCGCAGTTTCTCCATCCGCTCTTTCTGATCATCAAGTTTGGTCTTGTTTGAATCCCCTTTTTTAAAACCCTGTCCGTTTCTCTTATATATATACTCATCGCGTAAAGGGAGGTCGTCGAGATATTCGTTGATTCTTTCCTCGATGAACTCAGGTGTCCATCCTTCACGCTTCATGGTACTGAAAAGTGATTTCAGATTTTTGATTTCATAATACACGTCTCCGCGGTATCGTTTCAATGCGTGATTCTTCGGAAAACCGTCCACCAGTTCGCGGAGCATTTGTATCTGTTCGAGTTCCGAGATCGGATCCAGCTTGTTTTTTTCGAAATAAGAAAGATTGTCCTGGATGATATCATTACAAAATGCGTGGAAAGTGTAGATGTTCACTTTATAGGCAGCAGGACCAATGAATGATAAGAGTCGTCGGCGCATGGCAATGGCACCGGCGTCGGTATAAGTGAGGCAGAGAATATTGCCCGGATCTGTATCCGTTTCGAGTAAAATCTTACCAATCCGGGCTCCCAGGATCTGGGTTTTTCCTGTTCCGGGACCGGCAATTACGAGTACAGGACCTTCGATTGTATCCACAGCCAGTTTCTGTTCGGGGTTGAGATCATTATAATACTTGGAAAAAGTCTCTTTTTGGTTCATAATCAATAATAAAAATCTTTAAAACCACGTTATACCAAGGTTAAAATCCGATATAATCCGAAATATGAAGAACAACCAGTCGTTCAAAGTTTTCATTGTTGAAGACGATATGTGGTACGGCTCCATGCTGGAACATTATTTATCCCTTAATCCGGAATATGAAGTTAAACGATTTGAATCACCTGGTGATTTCTTCGCCCACCTCCATGAAGTTCCCGATGTTGTAACCCTTGATTATTCCCTACCCGATAGCGATGGTACGGAAGTGTTAAGGAAGATCAAGGAATTTAATCCCGACATCCGTGTCATAGTCATTTCAGGCCAGGAAGATGTAGCCACCGCCATCAACCTGTTAAAGAACGGTGCTTTTGATTATATCGTGAAAGACGATGATACCAAGGA
>DASXKM010000293.1:0-3329 GCA_036496825.1 Puia sp.
TTGCTGTTCGATTGATCGAATCAGGAATGTCATATTATATTCCTGAATCAGGATCTTCCAACCGTTGGTTCAATAAAACACAGTTCGTTGTTGTTATGCGGTTTTAGAAAATCCAAATCACAGCCTTCATTCGCCTGTAAAACTTCTCTCTTAAATAATTTTGGGTATCCACGGTCGTGATTTTCAGGAGGGGCTTCCCATATCGCCTTTCTCTTCTTAAATTCATCATCGCTTATTTCCACATTTATTTTCCTGTTCAGCACGTCGAGTGTTATGGTATCACCATTTTGGATCAGCGCGAACATCCCGCCCTGTACGGCTTCAGGGGCCACATGAAGTATGATGGTACCGAAACTTGTTCCGCTCATGCGTGCGTCGCTGATGCGTACCATATCGGTGACGCCCCGCGCCCTGAGTTTTTTTGGAATGGGTATCATCGCCCATTCGGGCATGCCGGGCACGGCCTTTGGGCCCGCGTTTCGCAACAGGAGAACAGTGGATGCATCAACCGGCAAAGATTCATCATCGACCCTGTTCAGCATGTCTTCATAATTTTCAAAAACAAAAGCCGGTCCGCTGTGCTGCAACAAATGTCCGGATGCCGCGGCGACTTTAATAACGGCGCCATCGGGCGCGAGGTTTCCGCTGAGAATGGCAATGGTCGGTGTGTTGCTTACCGGATCTGTTAATGGTCTGATCAGTAAGTCGTCTTTTATTTTTTTAGTCGACAAAAGTGATTGTAAAGTTTTACCTGTGTATGTTTTGCTATTGAGATGGATTAAACTACCGAGACGCTTTATCACAGCCGGGAAAGCACCCGCTTTATCAAATTCATCCATCAGTTTTTTCCCTGCCGGCTGTACATCAGCAATACATGGAATGATATTACCCAGTTCATTAAAGACATCCGGATATAAAGAAATATTCAACCGGCCGGCGATGGCCGTTAAATGGATAATCGCATTGGTCGAACCTCCAATGGCCATGCAAACAGCAATCGCGTTTTTAAAAGCCTCGGGTGTCAGGATGTCAGAAGGTTTCAAATCTTCCAAAACCATCGCCACTATTCTTTCGCCTGCTTTGGCTGACAATCTGTATCTTTTTTTACTGGCAACCGGCAGACTGCTTAGTCCCAATGGCATTATTCCCAGGGCTTCCAGTATCCCATTCATCGTGGATGATGTGCCCATGGTGTTGCATCCGCCAAATCCACAACTCAATGCCTTGCCGATTTCTTCCCAGTCTTCACCGGATATTTTTCCGATTCTCAATTCATCCCAGTATTTCCATAAATCGGTTCCGCTGCCTAATCTTTTTCCTTTATAAACGCCCACTTTTTTTGGACCGGCGTTTAGTTGAATCGTTGGAAGATTGGCGCTTACCGCGCCCATCAGTAACCCCGGTACTGTTTTATCGCAATTACCCAATAGTACTACACCGTCGAGAGGGTAGGCTCGAAGATTTTCTTCCACGTCCATCGAGAGAAGATTTCTATATAATGCGGCCGTGGGTTTCATTAACTCTTCGCCAAGCGTCATTACAGGAAATTCCAGCGGAATGCCGCCTGCTTTTCGTATTCCTTTTTTTACCTCTTCAGCAATTCGGCGCAGGCTCATGTTACAGTTATTTAATTCACCCCAGGTATTGGCAATACCTATCACCGGTTGCCCCTTGTAATGATCCATATTAAATCCTGCCGCCCGCAAAGCGCCCTTGTGCAAAAGCCCCGTTTCATTGGCGCCATAAAACCATCTATGACTCCTGAGATTTATTTTCATGAGCGATCGTTTATTCCTCATTTTTTCTGAATGGATCACGGCTGAATACCCATGAGCATTTGGTTTCATTCAACCGCCTGCCTGCCGGCGAGTTTTTCAGCTGACATCTGTCTGTACTCCCAAAATGTGATGGCGAGGGTGCTTGCCAGTACCATGAATCCACCGATCACAGAAAGCAAACTGAGTCTTTCATGCAGCCATATAACAGCAATGGGCAATGCAAAAAAAGAGATCAGGAAATTTGACAGGGCCACCTGTATGGCTTCCAGGTTTTTCAATGCCCTGAAAAATAAAATCATGGATAAAAAATTATGAAACACCGTGAGCAGCGCAAGTCCAATCCAGGTGTTGGATGTGAAATGGGGGAAGACCTGTAAAATATTTCGTTCATAAATCCACACAAACGGAGCCAGCAACAGGAGCATGAAGATGTAAGTGTAAAAAAGCATTTCAATGGATGTGTAGTTTTCTGAAATCTTTTTACACATCGTATTATAAAAACCACTTCCGAGAATACCCGAAAAAATAAGTGCATTGCCAATTATATATTGTTTGCTGAAGTCAACAAGCGTAAAATCCTTCAAAGAACAAAATACGACTCCAATAATGGCAACCATGAAACTGATCCATCGCAGGGGATTCATTTTTTCTTTGAGCAGTATAACAGCCAGTAAGGCGGAAACGACCGGTAAAGTGAGGCTTATGATGGCTCCGTTACTGGCCGTAGATTGTTGTGTGCCAATTGTTGTGAGCACCTGCGCCGGGAATTGTCCGAGTAAGGCCAGCAAAACGAAAATCAAAAGATCGCTAAGCTTTCTTTTTTTATTAGCTCTTATATCTTTAAAAACAAAAGGGACCATGAACAGGGAGGCAAGCAACATCGGGATGAAAACAGTTGTGAAGGGCCCCACCTGCGCCTGAATAAGTTTGATGCAGGTGAACTGCAGCGACCACATCAGATTGCAGGCAAATAATGCTATCCATGAAACATATGATTTCTTCATGCCCGGATTTTATACTCGTTAACCTTTATAATAGTTTACAATTATAGCAATAATTTGTCAACAAAATATTATTTTCGTCTACTGAAATATTAAAATCAGAACTGATCATCGAACATGAACACTTCCGAAAGATTTAAGAATAAACACGTATTGATTACGGGCGGAGCCCGCGGAATTGGCTTTGCCGTCGCCAAACATTTTGCGAGGGAGGGAGCCATCATTTCTATCCTGGATTTCAGCAGGGAATTACTGGACAGGTCGATGAAAGAGCTGGCGCGCATTACGCAGGAAGTCTATCCATACCACGTGGATGTGTCGCAGCGGCTTGCCGTGAACGATGCAGTTTCTGCAGCGGAAAATATTCAGCCGGTCGATATACTGATTAATAATGTAGGCGTAGCATTTGAAACGCCCTTCCTGCATATTGAGGAATCAGAATGGAAAAAAGTGTTGGATATTAACCTTTCAGGAATGTTTTATGTGGCACAAAGTGTTTGCCGCTTCATGGCGGGAAGAAAGAAAGGAGTGGTCGTAAACATGGCCAGTA
>DASXKM010000294.1:0-4932 GCA_036496825.1 Puia sp.
ATAAAATGTTTTGTCGGTGTGCACAAAGATCTTTTCCTGTAAAGTGCCGGTCTGATATTGAACGAATTGTTGTTGCAGATTTTCAGGCATTTGATTTTGCGCGAAAATCAAACGGTTAGTCAAAATGAAAACAAGTAAGCAAACACATCTTTTCATTACGAATATTTTATTGCCAGAATGGTGGTTGTATATTGGTTCCTCCCTGGTATCTGCAATCGAGACAATTCTTAAAGGCGATATTAATCGTCGGTGGATTTCCTGAATTAAAATAATATACATCGTAAGCAGTGTCCGCGTAATTCCAGAACAAGGTATTCAGCGGATCGGTATTGATAATTTTAACCGGACAATTCACACCGGGATTTGATTGCCATCCCAGACTGCTATTATCTATAAATATTCTTTTCTCCTGTACCGACGAGGCGGATACATATCCCAGTACCACATCATTTGGATTTGTAACGCCATGAAAATTTCCCCTGATCTGCGCCGGCTGCAGATCGAACAGACCACCGAGTGACTGGGAATTTTTCTGAACAGTCAGCCAGTAATTATAAGCATCTATATCAAGCGCATACTGCCTTACCAGCGTACTGTATCTGACATCCATCTTTGGATCATTATGCGCGAAACTCGCAATCAATGCCTGGCTGATTACGTCGGAAGCGAGTGTAATAGAAGTTCCCAAAAGAATGTTTGAGGAATTATCAGTTGACCAGCAGCTATAAGTACTCTGGCTTGGATCGTCGATCGGAGCAATGGTTGTACCCACCCGATACCAAAAAGACTGATAAAAGGAATGATGAATGTACGTTTCTACATAGTCCCAGCGATAATACCGGGTACTATTGGAAGGGTCATGCGAATTCACATAAATTTTTACAGCGTCTGTTCCGGTTAACGGATCAGGTAAATCCTGCCAGGTCACACTATCGATGGGCGGCGAAATCTTTGGCGTCACCAGATCAGACAGATATTTATTTCCTTCAGTGGTTGTTACAGACACCTGGTATTTCTGCGTGATGTCAAGATTCAACGGAACGCTTACGTAAGTGCCATTTGCTCCCGTATCAACCAGGGGATAGGAGGAACCGTTTGATGAAACAATGGAGACCTGCGCATTGAGTTCGGGAATATTGGGAACTGTATCCAGCAGATTCAAAGACCGTGTCAAATACAAAGTTGAAATGCCGTTCGCGCCGGTATTTATTACACCGTCAATGGCCAGAAAATGATTGCTGGCCTTAATAGCCGGTGGTTCGTATGATTTGCGACACCTGGTTGTTGTCAGCAAAATTCCTATGATAAAATAATATTTCAATCGCGTTGCCCTCATCATCTAAAATTTGATCGTATATGTAATAAATGGAATGGGGGCCCCAAAAATTGAAAGCTGATATCCCTTCACCTTCCCGTTCTCCTGAACAAAATATACTGAATATGCATTTTGTCTTCCGGTAACATTATAAACACCGGCTGACCAGAAATTATGTGTTTTCTTGTTTGCCCGGTGATTGCCTTCCATATTCACTGAAATATCTGTTCTGAAATAATCCGGAATACGATATTGATTTCTGTCGGAATAATATAATGTGGCAGCACCACCTGCCCGTACAACCGCCAGTGGTAATGTGATCGGGCGCCCCGTACTGTAAATGACATTCAGTGATAAGCTGTAACGGTGAGAGAAACGATAATTTCCGATAAAATTGACCATATTGGGCTTATCGAAACTAGCCGGGTATTTATCTCCATTATTAACGAGTTGTCCTGCCAGCGGATCATCCTGCTGAAGGAAAGTCCTCGAATAGGTATAGCTGATCCATCCGTTGATCTTTCCTGTATTTTTCTTTAAAAGGACTTCTATGCCATAAGCCTGCCCCTTTGTTTCAAATACATCAGTTTCTAAATGATGGTTCAATACGAGGCTGGCGCCACTTTTGTAATCCAGATAATTCTGCATCTGTTTGTAATAAACTTCCACCGACGTTTCGATACTATTCTGCCTGAAATTTTTATAGAAGCCGAGCGAGATCTGCTGTCCCTGTTGTGGTTTGATGTTCGGATCGCTGAGTTTCCAGATATCGGTCGGAGAAATATTGGTTGTATTCGATATCACATGGATGTATTGCGCCATCGTGTTAAAGCTGAACTTGATTGAAGCGCTATTGGTTAATGAATACCTGGCAGAAAATCTTACCTCTGGTAATGAATAAGTATTTACTATTTTTCCCTTATTATAGTGGACCGTGTCTATAATGGTAAAAGGCTCTCTTGGCTGTCCGGGAACATACTGATATACATTCACCGGGCCGAGATAGTTGTAAATGGTATAACGGAGTCCGGCATTCAGTGAAAAATTTTGCGAAACAGACCATTGGTCACCCAGGTATAAAGCTGTTTCCAATGCCTGTTCCTGTTGAACGGCATCGGTCTGCACCAGCGACTTCGGACCATCAGGTGAAATTGTTCCCGGATGCAACTGATAATAAACGGCATTCAAACCATAATTGATACTGTGCTTGTTATTCGGCGAGTAATTAAAATCTGCGCGCAGGTACAGCTGGTTTATATCAAAATTGAGTTTATAAGCGTTCACCGGAACTTTCGTGCTTGATACTGAATATTGATAGTGGTCGATGCCTGCAGTGAAAACAGCATAAGAACTATTGCTGAAGTTATGCTTCCACTTGATATTGGCATTTTTATTTGAGTATGCATAGGTGGTATCGCCATCCAGATTAAACTTGTCATTGCTTATATACCCCATCAGGTACAAAGTATTTTTAGAGTTGACGATATGGCTGATGTGCAGACTGGCATCATAAAAACTGGCCGTGCTGTTGCTATAATCTGAACTGGGGATCTGGTTGAGCAGCCAATCGGAATACGTTGTGCGGAAACCGGCACTCACAGAAGTCTTTTCTTTTTGCAACGGACCTTCGATACTGAATTTACTGGTGAGCGGACTGATACCTGCGCTGCCCGACCACTTTTTATTATTTCCATCCTTTACATCTACGTCGAGTACAGACGATAACCTTCCGCCATATTTTTCAGGTATGGCACTTTTATAGAGTTCGACACTCTTTACAAGATCCGGATCAAATGCCGAGAAAAATCCAAACATATGGCTTGGATTGTAAACGGTCGCGTCATTATAAAGAATCAGATTTTGATCCGCAGCGCCGCCCCTGACGTTGAATCCATTGCTTCCTTCTCCAACAGATGTTACACCGGGAAGTGTGAGTAATACTTTTAAAACATCCGCTTCTCCAAAAACAACGGGTACCTGTTTGATGGACTGGATAGTCAGTTTTGTAACACCCATTTGAACACTTCGGGTAGTGGATGTTTTATCGGCCGACACAATAACGGCTTTCAGGCTGGCAACGAATTCCTCCAGTTCTATATTGAGTTTGCCATCACTGTATACCATTACCTGCCGCCGCGCATCTTTCATTCCGGCGCTACTGATGCGGATTATGTGCCGGCCGCGCGGAAGTGTGAGATTGTAATAGCCGAATTGATCAGTCGCTTTATTAATGGACAGGGTGTCGACGGAAATACTTGCACCCATGATCGCTTCGCCGGTTTTTATATCGCGTACATACCCCGCCACGCTTGGTTTGCCGGAGGACGTCCTCCCATTTTTTGTACCTATTTCATACAATTTATTATCAGCGGAAATTTTCAAATTCGATTTAGGCGCGATGGCATCATCAGCAAAAAATGCAGTTTGGGTACTACTGTCGCTTTCTGTTTTTCCGGGATCAAAGAAATTTTTCGGCAGGGATGTCTGGATACTGTATCGTTTACTCACGAAAACATTGTTACCAGCGCCGAGTGCATAATGAACATCAGTGCCTTTGAAAACCGCATCAAAAACCTGTTGCAGCGTCAGTTCGTTTGCATTCAGGGAAATCCCGAGACTGTCCGTATCTGTAGAATCATAATAAATACGATAGGTTGTCTGTTTCTCAATTTCACGTACCAGCTGGGGGAAGCGGTAACCCGAAAAATTTCCTGTTATCAGATTTTGTTTTTGTGCCGACACCATAAAACAGGACAGGCAAAGAATGATTACTATGCAGATTTGAAACTGTCTCATTTCAGTGCTTTAGCTGGGAATAATAAATCGTGGCGAGCGTCAGGGAGGTCTCCAGATCTTTTTTGAAGTTGAGTTTATTAGCGCGGATATACTTCTTCAAAACATCTTCCTGATCTTTCAAAATATCAAGCAGTCCACTTTTACCATCCACTGCATAAAAAACATTTTTTAATTTGATAAAGTAATCACTGTGCTCAACATATCTGGTTTCTTCACTGCCGGATCCAACCACCAGCCTCTTTTCTCTTTTGGCATATACGCCCGGTTCGCCGGCGTACAACTGGTCATAGTAGCCATCTTTTTCGAGATGGTTGAAAGTGCTGGAACTGAGTGGGACAAAAACATGATGCTGAATAACGAATGAATCTATTTTCTCCGGTGAAAGAACGATGAACGCATTGTGCGGATAATTGTTTGTAATGAGTTCGTCAGTCACAATATTGTAATAAATGTTTTGCTCCGTATAGATCATTCCCTGGTAAGAAATGGAGCCGACCAGCATATTATCACTTTCAAAAAACGGAAATCCGTTGGCTCGTTGGCCATTGCGAATAAATTCCCTGCCATGATAAATCTGGGCATTGTCGCTGATTTCCTTCAGATAGACCTGGTGAATATTCGCCAGTGATTCTTTGTATAAAGCGGAATCTGAGGGTTGTTGTGCGTACGTATCGGAGATGGAACAAAGGTGAAATATAAATCCGGCACAGGCGGCAAAGCATAATTTCATATCGAAACACATTTTCCAATCGCGCAAACCGGGCAATCAGGGAGGTCGTTAGTAATTAGTTATCTGGTAATTTAACTCAAATATCAATAGA
>DASXKM010000295.1:0-4679 GCA_036496825.1 Puia sp.
GAATATGTGAATTTACTGCCGGATGTATTCACGATGATCATAAAACAGATCGTCATTCCTCTAAACACATCCAGGGCCAGAAATCGTTGTTTGGGTGCAATCGTCATTGTCGCGTATTTAAATTTAGGTTGGGAACTCCAAGTTCGGAAACTAAAGCCAATAGCGAAAGAAAGAATAATGATTTCTTTCCGAAATTCGGCTTTTAGCAGAACTTGCGTGCATGGTCCGTAAAATTATTTACCTCCTCAATCCTATTTCCGGAACCAAAAAAAAGGAAACAGTAAAAAATTTGATCACCCGCAGGACGCGGGCTGAGGGAATCGAATTTAAAATTCTACCGTCCAGGGCCGATGGCAACTATGATGATCTCCGAAAGATGATCAAAAAAGATGTAATCACGGATGTCGTTATCTGCGGAGGGGACGGAACACTGAATGCAGTTGCCAATGCACTTCAGGGTGTTCATGTAAATATTGGTATCATACCCATCGGTTCGGGGAACAGCCTCGCCCTGGCTTCGAAGATTCCAAAACAAACCGGACGCGCGCTGGATATTATTTTCAATGGGCATGCTTCGCCGGTCGATGCATTTCACATCAATGAAAAGTTTTCCTGCGCACTCTGTGGTATCGGCTTTGACGCCGAAGTGGCCCATGAATTCGCAAAACAAAAAACCAGGGGACTGCAAACCTATCTCCGGATTTCAACGATGAAATTCTTCAGTTCCAAACCTTACCCATTCGAAATAAAGCTGGATGACAGAATAATCAAAACAGACGCGTATTTTATAAGCATCGCCAACAGCAACCAGTTTGGAAACAATGTAACAATTGCCCCCAAAGCCAGCCTGTCGGATGGATTACTCGATATTGTGATCGTCAGGAAGATGAATAAAATGATCCTGCCTTTCTCAGTACTACTTCAGGTGGCCGGCAATAACCGGCTGATGCAGGCGGTTGAATATTTCGAGGAAAAAAATATTATTTATTTTCAAACTGACAGGATCAGCATTCGTAATCCCGCAAACGCCCCGCTTCATATAGATGGTGAACCAACAGATACCAGTGCCGAATTCGAAATTCGAATCATTCCGAATTGTTTCAAGCTAATACAACCGTAGATAGTGTGGTGAATGCGGAATTTTGGAAATGTGATGATGGAATAATTAAATTTGCAAATGACAATATGAATATCCGGGATTTGAATAGGAATTGAATATGCAAATGACAATATGAATATCCGGCATCTGAAAAGGAATTTAATATACAAATGACAATGCGAAATCCTGGGCCCGAAAATGAATTCAATTTAAATCCACATTCCCAAATTGTCATTTGCAAATTTAATTTTCCCATCTACCCATAACTACAATTCCACACTCACCACACTAGCTTTAGGCTTTAGGCTTTAGGCTTTAGGCTTTAAGCTGAAAGCCTAAAGCCCAAAGCTTATGGATTTAATAGATCATTGACATTCTTAAAAATCTGTTGATTCAACTGGTTATTTACCGCATCCGCCAGATCCAGTTTTTCCTGCCTGCTCAGATGAAAATTCAATGCGGCTCCCTCGTTAACAGTTTTGGGCTCATACTGAAAAGTCATTTTATAAAAATTATTCCCCATGTAACCCTCCATCACACTCAGCAGGTCATTTTGATTATACTCCTGCATCTTGTACCAGTTATACTGAATCAACAACAACGGCTTGGTAATAATTTCCGTAATATCTGTCGATTCAAAGGGATAATCCCAGCCACCCGTTTTCCGGTCACGGATCTGAATAAGCAGCACACCACGTGTATTCTCCAGAATCCAGTCGCGGAATACATGCACAAAACGAAGGCCCACCTGTTCGCCGAAATTATCGCGAAACCCCGCATCCATCACGTCAATGACGGGCTCGGAAGGCAGCCACACATTTGGTAAAACGTATGGAAAAGTTGCATTCATACGTAAAGCTGTCAGCATACGCATATTCATCGGATCCTGTTTATAAAAAAAGCTTCCGAAGTCGATAGCATCGGGATCGATGGTTTTAATACGGCTGCTGTCAAATACCGGACGCATCAGGAAACTAATTGGCTGCGTACTGATCAGCATCGAGCGACTGTCCCGGGTGACGACGGAACTGAACAGCATCAGCGGGATCCGGGCCGCAGCTTCTTCCGGTGCAAGATCACGAAGCTGTCTGTCGAGCACACCGGCCGTATTCTGATTCAGCTTTTGTTCAAAAGAATAACCCCTGTCCTTTATATATTCATAGTCACCTACTTTGAATTTCTGTGCCGGGGAAAAAAGATCCCGCGCTACAAAAGAAGAAAAAAGTGGATTGAGCAGATCACCGGCGATGGCATCAGTATACTTTCGGTCGTCCGGGTTAATCGTGGAATCCTTATACTTTCTAAGGCGCGACAGCTCGCGAAAATAGGCCGCTCCAAACATGCCACCGGAGGCACCCGTGATCAGAAATGTTTTGTCCATCAGATGTCCTCCATTTTCCTGATCGAGTTTCTGGAGAATATTCATAGTGAATGCTGCGCTTCGGCTCCCGCCACCACTCGTATTGATGATTAACAGTAAAGGCTTGGGTTCCTTTTGCTTTTTCTTCCAGTTTTCAAGTATTTGCACCATTTGTGCTTTATCTGCAGCCACTTTATCCCAGGAGCACATGGCCAGCAAGTGATCCCTATTGTAGGCTGGTCGTTCTGCACGGTTTGTATAATTCAAACCATAGGCTTTATTCGTTGGATCGATGATATCAAAACGGTATAAAATATTCAGCACGAAAAAAAGAAGAACCAGGAAGGGAATGCTCCAGCTTTCCAGGAAATAGGAAAATGCACCGGAAACAGCCAGCAGGATGGAAAAAAACAGAAATATACTGGCCGCTGCGGGTAATTGAAACGCGGGTTCATCCATAAAAAAACCGACGACTACCAAAAATAAAAACGCAATACAAATGGAAAGTATAGCCGCAAAGTGATGGCGGCTGAAAATTCTTTCAATAAATTCCTTACTGTAATGGGAAACATCACGCACCTGCTTAACCGAAAACGGTCCGTTCATATACCAGTTCACGCGGATCAGACGGCTGCTGTTGAGTTGTACATCCCGCGATTTGAATTGCGATTTGAAAAGTTTTGGGTTCGCAATCAATGGCGTCATCTGCCGCTTAATGGTGAGATCTGCTCCGAAAAAATAGAGTAGCGATAGTCCGATCACCAAAAAAAACCCGGTGAGAAATCCGGCAATCAGCCAGGCAATTTCACTATTCGTCATCAGTTCCTTGGTACTGTCAAATTCGATAGCCTTGAAGAAATAATAAATCAGGAGACTTCCCGGAAGAATAAAATTATTCGTGCAGTATTTTAAAAATGGCCTGGTTGTCGTGGCAAGAAAACGGAAATGACGGCTGTATAAAATAAACGTGGTCACATTCCAACACATAATAAAAGCACCTGCCGCAGCTCCAACAATCGAACCGCTTAACGCATTTACGTTATCAAGATATTCGGGGGCCAGAAATAGTGCATCAGCGCCGAATGAATGCATAAATCCGCCATGAATCGTGGAAAAAAGAATCCCCCAGAAAAGCAGAAGAAGCTGATATTTTTTCAAATACAGCAATATCAGCTGAATGGGAAAAGAATAATAAACCGATCTCAGGTATTGCACCATACTGGCAGGAGCTTATATTTAATTGAACAACGGCGAGACTACATTCACATAGAACCCTAACGGAAAGACAGAGCTAAAATTACTTATTAACGGGCCTTAACACATAGATCGCATAAATCAGGCTGAAAAGCAACAACATTCCGTTCAGCTGATGTAATAAGGCCAGCCAGTCGAACGCAACCCACCGGTTCGGTTCAATGGCCGGACTGGTAATTAACGTCAAAATGCCCAACAGGATCTGGAATAAAACAAGGATCAGGGGAAAAAGTAACCGGCTGCGTTGTGTTCGAATAACACCGGATCTGAATAGCCGCGCCGTCCAGATACATATTCCTACTAATATCACATATGCCAGGGTTCTATGGATGAAATGTATCGTAATCTTGTTCCCTATAAAATTTACCAGCATGGGGGACCGGCTAAACATGTTTGCGGGTATCCAGTCTCCGTTAATCCTTGGCCAGTTCGGTGCCGTTGCGGCTGCTTTGTTTCCAGCCATCAGCGCACCATATAACAACTGAAGAAAAACGAGCGCCAGCAGCCCAATGGAGAAGCCGCGGATCCATCGTACATTTCTGACCCGTGTAACGGGTAACAGAAGTTTTAAAGAGAACCAAAATGCATATGTGATCAACCCGATTGCAAAAATAAAATGTAACGCCAGTTTAGTAGGTTGAACATATAAGGCGTCACCGGTTAACCCGCTGGCCACCATAATCCATCCAATGGCAGCCTGTAATAGTCCAAGTAAAAATAAAATCATCAGCGGCATGATCATCTCGGCTTTCAATTTTCTTTTGTAGAGGAGATAAACGAAACCAACAATAAAGACAACGCCCACCAGCCGGGCCCAAAGTCTGTGAAACCATTCCCAGAAGAAAATGAATTTAAAATCTGACAGAGAGAAATCCGAATTCAGCAGATGAAATTGAGGAGTCTGTTTATATTTGCCGAATTCTTCCAGCCACTGTTCATGATGAATGGGTGGAACAGCCCCTGTAA
>DASXKM010000296.1:0-7413 GCA_036496825.1 Puia sp.
CCGTCATTTATACCGGTGCAATTTCCGGCCGCACAACCGAGGGAGAAAATGCCCATCGACCCAATAAATACTCCAAACAGAACGCCCATCCATTCTTTCTGTATTATGGATTGCAGGGTGATGATTATACCCAATGCAAAATACAACAGGCGGCTTAATGTCCAGCCTCTGAATATTGATTTCTTCATATTTGAATCTTTAGCTGATCTTATTCCGAAGGCTCATCCATCCGCCACCGTTAAATACTTCAGAAAGCCCTTTTGATTTCAAGAGACTTTCAGCGCTGGCACTTCTTATTCCTGATGCGCAACAAGTGATAACCGGCCTGTCTTTTTTGATTTTTGACAGGCTGTTTCCTAAAATGTCCAAAGGAATATTCAAAGATCCTTTGATATGTCCGCTTTGAAACTCCCCCGGGCTTCGCACATCAATGATTTGTGCTCCGTGTTTCCATAGATCTTTCAGGTCGGCTGCGGGACGCAAGCCCAAAATGTTCTTGATCGTTTGTAACATTGTTTTAATTATTTTATTTCTAAAATTTAATGGGCGTCAATTTAATGCTGTTATGTTCTCTCTCTTGTTACTGAAGATGAGCTCTCCATTGTAGTGGATTTCCCATGTGACCGGTAAAATCCTTTTCAGCATGTGACTAATGCCGCAATATTTTTCCTGTGAATCCATAACGGCATTGAACGCAGGCTGCTTGTTTTCCTCAATGCCTTTAAAATCATACTGTACGTGAATGGCAACATATTCAATAGGCGGTTTCCTGCTGATCTTTCCGGTTACCTTTATACTGAAATCATCCACCTGGTTTCCCGATTTCCGAAGAATAGAAACGATGTCCATCCCTGTACAGCCGGAAAGTGCCGACAATACAAAGGGTTTGGGAATCGGTCCATGGTCTTCGCCTCCGACTCTTTCCGGGGCATCCATGATGATGGTATGCCCATTGACGATTGCATTGAATTGCATTTTACCCATCCACATGGTTTCAATTTCGTGTGTCATTGCTTATGATTTAATTTTTCGATCATTTTCATTGTCTGATTTTACCTTTTGAGCATATATGAAATGCCCGGTAAAAGTCCGACAACGAAAAATAGCAGACGGTGACATTAGTCACATTTCGATGGGATTGAAATCATAAGTCCCGCAACAACCTGATCTGATGGCGATCATGAAGACGTTTGTTTTCTTTCTCCAATCTTGCTGCTGATTTTTCCTTTAAATACTGAATCAGGCGTTCGTCCGGTTTTTGAAATGCGAGTTGATCGGTTACATCGTCAGGTATCATGGTGCCTGCTAAAACCGTTTTGACATGTTGCCGCGAATATGGAGGCTGCATCTGTTATCAAAAATTTAAAATTTTTCCGGTCATTGGATTCTTATCTGATTCTAATATCATTCTAATCACAGGGTGTGAAATTGTTGATGCAAACAGGTTAAAACATAAATCTAAAAATATGAAGTCCTATACAAAATATCTGTACCCGACGCTTGTAATTGTTGCCTTACTCGCAGCTTTTACATTACTTGCGCGGCAAGTAAGAGTAACGCCTATTTCCTCGAGATATGGAATCGCCGGTCCGGTTTCTAAAACATCACCGGCCGTTTCAACTTCGCAACCAGTCGATTTTGAAAACGCGGCTGCATCTGCTGTTCCATCGGTAGTGCATATTAATACGCTGACCAGATTCAAAAATGTTGCGGGTAAGGATTTACCCGGGCAAAACCCGTTCGGGAATATGTTCGGCGAAGATTTCTTCAGGCATTTTTTTGGAAATAACGGACAACAATATAATATTCCGGATCAAAAAGCCTCCGGTTCCGGAGTGATCATCAGCCCCGACGGTTATATCGTTACGAATAATCACGTGGTGAGCGGTGCATCGGAGGTAAAAGTAATTTTAACAAACCGAAAAGACTATTTGGCCAAGGTGATCGGAACAGATCCCAATACCGATCTGGCGCTTATAAAAATCGATGAAAAAAATCTGCCTGCCATCCATTTTGGCAATTCCGATAGTGTAAAATTAGGTGAATGGGTTCTGGCCATTGGCTATCCATTAAATCTTGATGTAACGGTTACCCAGGGAATTATCAGCGCCAAATCCAGAAGTCTTGGAATCAATACGCAAGGGGCAGCCCCGGTGGAAGACTTCATCCAGACAGATGCGGCCGCCAACCCCGGTAGTAGCGGAGGCGCACTGGTTAACACGAGAGGCGACCTGATTGCAATCAACTCAGCGATCGCATCGCCAACAGGCTCTTTTGCGGGATACACTTACGCCATTCCGGTTAACCTGATGATGAAAGTGGTCGGAGATATTAAGAAGTATGGTACCGTTCAGCGCGGATATCTGGGTATCAGCATGGCTCCGGAGAATCTGGATGACGACAAAAAAAAGGAATTGGGAATCACTGATAACCAGAAGGGAATCTGGGTAATGGATGTCGATCCAAAAGGGGCCGCTGCCGAAGCAGGAATTAAAAAAGGAGATGTGATAACCAGTGTAAATGGTACAGCAGTCAGTTCAGATGCACAACTAAGTGAATTGATTGCCCGGCTGAAACCTGGCGATAAGGTTCAATTAAAAGTATACCGGGGCGGCAACGAAATGAATTTTGAACCGGTGCTTAAAAACAAACTGGGATATTTTAAAGGCATGGGCAGCGCGGCCATTGAATCACTGGGCGCAGATTTTACTCCGTTAAGTAAGGAAGACGCGCAGAAAATTGGTATCGAAGGAGGAGTCGTCGTAAGTAATATCCACGATGGTATAATAAGTAGTGAAACCAATATGCGGCCCGGATTTATTATCACCAGGATTGGCAATACACCTGTTAAAACAGTGGACGAACTTAAGCAGGCATTGCTTGACCAGAAAGGCAATTTTCAGATAGAAGGCATTTACCCGGACAGCAAAGAAATATATTATTTCGGCATTAATGATTTTAAAAAATAACACGTTCAAATTTATTATATCCGGGAATTAACTAACCACTCCGGCACGACCAGACGGGCGTTGCCGGTATGGTTTCCGGACAAATTATTAAACATGACAGGTAAGCGTATTCGTGATGGTCCGGTATCTGCAAAAAACCCAGGCGTAAACCGGTCTGATCAATTTTCAAACTAAACAAAGGAGGATATACAAATGGAAACAAAACATATAGTAAATGAAATGTTTACGGACATTGAAAGAGGCAAGTTCGACAAAGCGAACAACCTTCTTTCTGATAATTTTAAATCAACCGTACTGGATAAGGACGTTAACAAACCAGCTTATATTACTGCTTACCGATCTCTTTTGAAAGGGATTCCTGATTTAAAATTTAATGTTCACAGTATAAGGTCCGATGGCAATAAGGTCATGGCTAAATTGGAGTTGTCAGGCACCCATTCGAAAGCTATCCCGGCTATCATAAAAGGCTGGCATGAGATTCCTGCCACTCATAAAAGAATTGACAATCTGGTAACTGATCTTGAAATTACCATGACCAATGACAAGATCCTGGAAATTAAAAATGCCGGCAGCACCCGGGGATTATTCAAAAGCCTGTTTGAAGACTATTTAGGAGTCGATTACAAGACTATCAAGGCAAATTAGCCAACCATTACACCATTGAGATAGTTTATATGCAGGTGGTTCGTTCAGGAGATCAGCTGTCTATAATCAGCGACCCATTCAAATGAATGGGTCGCTTTCTAAAATTCACCTTCCAAAAACCAAGGCTACGGATCATGGACGTCGCCCGTTGACGGCCGTTCCTGTTCTATATGAAAAAAAAACCCCCATCATACATTATAACTTAACGGCCGGATTTATCGCCAGTATCTGCAGTGTAGAACTTCGGCTAATCCGGTCAATGATATCAATGTCCAATAACTTTGAAATTTTATTTTCTTCCGGATTAACCATCAGAACATCGGCATGAACAGATTGGGCATATTGCAAAATGGATTTAGCCATATTATGTCCCGAAATAAGTTTATGCACAATCTGGCAGTTACCCATATCCTTTAACAATCTATAAGTTTCTATAAAAGCGAATGACGCAGACGAATAATCGAATTTATTGCCGCTATCCAGCAGGGAAAGAAGATATATTGTTATGTTTTTCTCTTTTAAAAGGGGAACCAGGGAATTGAATTTCCTTTTTGGAATGAAAGAACGGACCGGTATGACAACTGACTTAATACTACTGTTCTCAGACCCTGGTTTTACTGTTAAAACGGCCGAATTAGTCCGATGTGCGAGTATACCCGTCTTAATTGTACTAAGAAATGAAAACCATCTGAGGCCCGAGCTCTTGGCGATTATAATCAGGTCAGGCTTCAAAACAGATGCAACCCGGATAATTTCTCTCTGGATCCTTCTTCCGGGTACCAGATGTGTTTGAAAATGTATACCCGGAGAAGATTCCCGTAATCTCTTTTCCCATTCCACTAATTTCATTTCCGTGACATAATACTTATTTACACCATTTTCGGAAGGGTCTGCACTAAAATCATCGTCCTGTTCATCATTCGGAATGGGCTTATACCGGGTAACATGCAAGAGGTGTACAAAAGAAATATCCGGATCGGCAAATTCCAGTGCCTTTTTTACAGCCAATCCTGTATTAATGGATAAATCAACGGGAATAAGTATTGTTTTGTATGAATTCATCCGAAAGAAGAATTTACGACTAACAAAAGTGACTTATTGAGATTAGGCATTGGTTAAAATGAAATTAGAATTGAATTAGAACGGAATTTTATCAATTCAAAAAAATTATATAAAAATTGGAATGGCAATTTGTTTTAATGATTCTATATTATACGACTTTTATATCCCGGTTCAGTCAAATCTGTTGAAAATGGGAGAAAGAAAGATATTAATTGTTGAAGACGAAAGAAAAATTGCAGATACGTTAAATCTCGGACTTTCCGAAAACGGCTTTTATGTCAAGGTCGCTTATGATGGAATCATCGGAGAGAAACTCGTTGAGTCAAATATCTACGATTTGATCATCCTGGATATCAATTTACCCGGCTTAAACGGATATGAGCTATGCAGGGTGATCAGAAGAAAAAGTGCCCGTACTGCGGTGATTATGCTTACGTCCATGAGCACGCTGAATGATAAAATCACCGGGTATGATGCAGGTGCTGACGACTACCTGGTCAAACCATTTGAATTCAGGGAACTTCTTTTAAAGATCCGGGTATTATTGAAAAGGACGATGAATGAGCAAATTCCCGTCGGAAATATATTAAGGGCTGATGATCTTGAATTGAACCTGGACACAAAAGAAGTAAAAAGAGAGGGCATCATTATTCACCTTACTGCAAAGGAATTTCAATTGCTGGAATATATGATCCGAAATAAAAACAGATTACTTTCCAGAGCAGACATAGCCGTGAACGTATGGGATATGGATTTTCACTCCAACACCAATGTCATTGACGTATATGTGAGCTACCTTAGAAATAAGATTGACAAAAAGTTCACCAGGAAACTTATTCAAACATTTATCGGGATGGGTTATATTCTAAAAGAAAATTAAGAAAGCATGTCAGTACGGGCAAGGATCACGCTGCTCTTTGCATCTATTGTCCTGGTGATATTGGTGCTGGTTTGTAGTTCGGTTTATTACTTTTCCTATAGCAACAGGCTGAATACAATCAAAACCAGATTGGACAATTGGGCGGTTACAACCGGAACGTTGTTGAGCCAGTCAGGTTTATTCAACCATAAACTCATCATGCGGATCGATGCGTCGACGATCCTGGCTGTGAAGGATAAAACCGTCCAGGCTTATGATTCCGCTGGTAAGCGGATATACAGGTATAGCGACAACCCGGAAGATTCCATTTTATTTGATCAGCATATTCTGAGCGATGCCAGATCGGGTGCCGCCGTTTACTTCAGGTTGGGAAACCGCGAAGGAATGGCTCACCACTTTACGGGAAAAAACTACGATGTTGTAATGGTTGCCGCTGCATTTGATGAAGAGGGTAAAAGGAAATTGCTGCATCTGCGATACATTCTCTTGTTAAGCCTCACCGGCGGCATTATTATTGCCGTGGGTGCCGGTTTTATTTTCTCAAAAGGGCTTCTGATCCCGCTTCGTAAAATTGCGGATGAAGTGAATGAAATCTCTGTTCTAAACCTGGCGGGCAGAATAAAATCCGGAACAGAAAAGGACGAGTGGAATTATTTATCTGATACATTAAATAATCTACTCAACCGACTACAGGGTACCATTGAAATTCACAGGCGGTTTATCGCAAATGCCTCGCACGAACTTTCCACGCCGCTTACATCGGTAATAAGCCAGCTGGAAGTATCGCTTAGCCGCGAACGGGATGCTGCCGATTACCGAAATGTTATGCATTCTATTTACCAGGATGTGCGCCAGTTAAGTAAACTAACGCAAACGCTCCTTGAATTTGCCCGGGCATCGGGAGATCCGGGCGGGATTGGGATAGATCTTGTGAGGATGGATGAGATTTTACTTGCCATGCCAGCCGAGCTGCTCAAGATAAACAGCGACTATGTTGTTTCGATCATTTTTGATCAATTACCGGAAGAAGAGGAACGTTTATTGGTATTCGGAAACGAAGAACTTCTTTTTACGGCCATTAAAAATCTGGTTATCAACGGATGTAAATATTCCAGTGACCATCATACTCATATAACACTTTCCGCCAGGGAAAACTTAATTGTAGTAAGGGTTTGTGATGACGGTATTGGAATGGCAGAAAAAGAACTGCAGAATATTTTCCAGCCCTTCTACCGGGTAAATGAAAGTCAGCAGACACAGGGCTTCGGACTTGGCCTTTCCCTGAGCAAGCAAATTATACAACTGCACAAAGGCACCATAACCGTTGATTCCCTTCCGGGAAAAGGCACCGAATTTACCGTCACTTTTCCCTCCGCATTTAATTTATTGAAAAGCTGATATTTTCTTCGGACCGGAGTTATATGAAGTTCCATATTACCGGCATCTCTGTTCTAATCTAATTCTAATTCACTTTTAAGGCGACCTTAATTACCCGTCGTTATATTTAACCGGTATTTCGGATTCCATATCTAAATTTTAATGACATACCTAAATAACTGATATGCGTACTATTAACCTCTTACCACTGATTCTTATCATCGGATTTTGTGCCTGTCACAATGGTGAAAAAAATGAAAAGACTGACAGTAGCAACTCCGTAACATCGGCAGATACCACTATGAAAATGATCGATTCTTCCAAAATGATACCTCCCTTGCCACCCGTTCCGGCTGATGCAAAAGTTTATTTTAAAAACCTGATGAACGGGGAAATCGTTCATTCGCCTGTCAAGGTAGAAATGGGATTAAAAGGTCTTAAGCTGGATACCGCCGGCGCGGTTGTTCCCGGTACGGGTCA